>VGBQ01000024.1 GCA_016870425.1 Actinomycetota bacterium
CGACGACCCCAAGACCTTGGAGTCGCGCAAGGCGCTGGACGTCATACGCCGTGATTGGCGTGCGATCACGCCCATGATGGAGTGGCTGGCCGATCATGCGGGCCCCGAAGGGGATCCGGGCCGCGAACCTTAGGCCGCGCCAGCCTTGGGGTTGGCGGAGCGCCGCGAAAGGCGTCGCGGGTCTGCGGCGGGAGCGGTCGAGCCGTTCCAGGCATTCCATGCCCGCTCGGCTGCTGTGCCGACGATGTCGACGATCCGGTCGATGAGTGCGGCGTCGCTCACCAGTGGCGGGGAGAGCTGGATGACGGGCTCGCCGCGATCGTCGAGGCGGCACAGCAGGCCGAGTTCATCCATGTGGGCGGAGAGCTCCTTGCGCAGGAGCCAATCGGCTTCGTCGGCAGAGAAGCGCTCCTTGGTCTCGCGGTCCTTCACCAGCTCCAGCGCCCAGAAGTAGCCCATGCCGCGCACGTCGCCGACGAGGGGGATGCGGCGTAGCTCCTGCAGTCCGGCCTCGAAGCGGGGAGTGATGCCACGGACGTTGTCGAAGACACCGTCGCGTGCGTAGATGTCGAGCACGGTCGCGCCGATCGCGGTGGTGAGCGGGTGACCGGAGTAGGTGTGGCCGTGCATGTAGGTGTGCCCGCCCGTGACGAAGGGCGCGGCCATGGCCTCGGTCATGAGGAAGCCACCGAGCGGCGCGTGCCCCGCCGTGACGCCCTTGGCGAAGGTGATGATGTCCGGCCGCCCGCCGAAGAGACTCGAGGCGAACCACTCGCCGACGCGCCCGAAGGCCGTGATCGTCTCGTCGGCGACGAGGACGATGCCGTAGCGATCGCACAGGGCACGCAGGCCCGGCCAGTAGCCCGGCGGGGGCACGAAGGCACCGCCTCCGTTTTGCACGGGCTCCGCGATGAGCATGGCCACCTGGTCGGGCCCGGCGAAGAGGATCGCCTCCTCGGCCTCCTCGAGCAGTGCCCGCGTGAAGGCCGCGGGATCGTCGCCGGCGGGATGGCGATACGCGTACGTCGGGGACAGGTGGGTTGTCGGCACGGCCAAGGGCTCGAATCCCGCGCGGCAGTCGGGCATGCCGGTGAAGCTCAGCGCTCCGAGCGTGGTGCCGTGGTAGGCGATGCGCCGCGCGATGGCCTTGGTGCGCTGGGGCTCACCGTTGGCCGCATGCCACTGGCGCACGAGCTTCCACGCCGACTCCACCGCCTCACCGCCGCTGTTGGCGAAGTAGACGCGCTGCATGCCCAGTGGTGCGGCGCGCTCGACGAGCATCTCGGCGAGAGCGGCGGCCGGCGGATGCGCGAGGTACCACGTGGGCGTGAAGGGGAGGGTGGCGAGCTGGCGGTGCGCGGCTGCGCCGATCTCGTCGCCGTAGGAGTGGCCGAGGTTGGAGCAGAACAGGCCGGACAGCCCATCGATGAAGCGACGACCGCGATCGCTGATCACCTCACAGCCCTCACCGCGGACGATCACCTTGGAGCCGGCGTCGGCGTACTCGCCCATGTCGGTGAAGTTCAGGAGCAGGTGATCGCGGGCCTGGTCGCGGACGGACCGTCCGCCGTGCGCGTGACGCTCGGGAGCGTCCATGGGTCTCACATCCCTCGATCCTGAGCGGTCGTTCAGGATTGTGGCGAGGGTAGCACCCTGAACGGTCATTCAGCAAGCATGAACGGCCGATGTCCGTGTCGCAGGTGTGCCGGAGGGGGCGTGATGTCAGGGCTGCATGCGCAGCTCGAGCACCGCGGCGTCCCACCACAGGTCGGCGAGTCGCTGCGTGGTCATGTCCGGGTCGTCGAGGGCGAGCTGGATGGCCAGCCCGTCCATGAGGGATGCCAGGCGGATCGCAGCGCCGTCGGGGTCGAGCGGGTCGAAGTCGGCGGAGGCGACGCCCTCGGCGATCACCTCGCGCAGGGCGGCGCGCCATCGACGGTCGAGGGACTCGCGCGTCTCGCGCGCGTCGGGATCGTGCAGAGCGCGGACCCAGAGCTCGAGCCACAGTCTCCAGTCGCCTACGGCGGGGCCCTGACCCGCGCCGAGGTCGGCCATGTGGCGCAGTCGCTCCACCGGCCCCACCTGCTCCTGCAGGTCGCGCGCGAGGTCGTCGTAGAACTCGTCTTCCAAGAGCGTGAGCGCGGCATCGAGGGCGCCGGCCAAGGAGCGGAAGTGGTAGAGCACGAGGCCCTGCGACGTGCCGGCGGCCTCGGCGATATCGGAGACGCGCGCCCCGGCGAAGCCCCGGGTGCGGACCACGTCGACGGTGGCCCGGAGGATGCGCTCGCGGCGCTCCTCGGGTGCCTTCGCCGAGAGCGATCCAGACGACGACAGCGTCCCCTTGGCCAACGAACCTCCCGAAGCGCACGTGCTGAACGCTCATTCAGATAGCCTGATGCGCGTCCCCATCCTGACAGCCCCCTGGAGAGACATGAGCACCGATACCCCTGGACGCGCCGATGAGTTGCAGGCGCGGGCTGCCACCTTTGTCGACGAGGTGCTCATCCCGCTCGAGGTGACCGCGGAACTGGCCGGTGGCCCACTGCCACCCGAGGCGCAGGCGTTCATCCGCGAGAAGTCGATCGAGTACGGCGTGCACGGCGGCCCGCACTCCCGTGAGCACGGCGGGCACGGATGGAGCGTCACCGAATGGTTCCTCGTCGAGGAGCAGCTGGGTCGCTCGACCAATGGCGTCTCGTGGTACATCCCCAACGCCTACAACGTCTGGAAGCACGCATCACCTGCGCAGCAGGAGCGCTGGCTGATCCCAGCACTGCGCGGTGAACTGCACGACGCGTACGCCGTCACCGAGGCCGATGCCGGCAGCGACCCATCCGGCATGACCACCACCGCCGTGCCCACGGGCGACGGTCGCTGGGTCATCAACGGCGAGAAGTGGTTCGTCACCTTCGGCTCCATCGCGGCGGTCATCGTGGTGATGGCATACGCCGAAGTCGACGGCAGGCAACTGCCGACTCTCTTTGCCGTGCCGGCGGACTCACCGGGCATCGAGGCGATCGCCGACGTGCCCTTCACCCACAATTACCCGCACGGGCACCCCACTCTGCGCTTCACCGATGTCGTCGTGCACGACGACGACATCATCGGCGGCGTAGGCCGGGGAGATGACCTCCAGCGGATGTGGTTCATGGAGGAGCGACTCGGGATCGCCGCGCGCTGCGTCGGTGCGATGCAGCGGCTCATCGAGGAGTCACTCGACTGGGCGGTGCACCGCGAGCAGGGCGGATCCCGGCTCATCGATCACCAGGGCGTGAGCTTCCCCCTCGCCGACAGTGCTGCGGATGCGGCGGCAGGTCGACTGCTCGGGCTCGAGGTGGCCGGTCTCGCCGACGCGGGCGGTGACCCCAAGCTCATCCACGGCAAGGCGTCCATGGCCAAGCTCTTCTGTTCCGAGGCGGCCAACCGGTGCGCGGATCGCGCCGTGCAGATCTTCGGCGGGCGCGGCTACATGCGCACCACCGCGGCCGAGCGCTTCTGGCGCGAGCTGCGCGTCGACCGGATCTGGGAGGGGACCTCGGAGATCCAGCGGATCATCGTGGCGCGCTCGCTCGAGCGGCGCGGCGTACGCGCGATGCTCACGTGAGCGAGGGCATATGCCCGACCTGATCCGCCTGCTCTCGCCGCGCTCGGTCGCTGTCGTCGGTGCGACGGACCGCGAGGGCACCTATGCACACACGACGCTGCTCAACCTCGCACGCGCGGGGTTCGATGGTCGCGTGATCGGAGTGCATCCGACGCGGCCGTCGGCCGCCGGAGTCCCGTGCGTGCCGACGCTCGCGGCCGCGGGTCGGGTCGATGCGGTGGTCATCGCCACCCCGGCCGACACCGTGGCGGACTACGTCGCGGAGGCCGCGGGCATGGGATGCGGCGGTGCCATCGTCTACGCCGCAGGATTCGCGGAGGCTGGCCGCCCGGACCTGCAGGAGGCCTTGACAGTGGCCGCCGGGGACATGCCCGTGATCGGCCCCAATGGCAATGGACTGGTGAGTGTGCCCGCCCGCGCGCCACTGTGGGGCGACGCCGTCACGCTCCCCGAGCGTGCCGGGGGAGTGGCGCTCATCTCCGACAGCGGCAACATCGGCGTCGTCGGCATGGCCCATCGCCTGGGCGAGGGCCTGCACACCGTCGTCTCCGCGGGCAATGCGGCGGTGATCGACACCCCGACCCTGCTGGGCGAAGTGGCACTGCTCGATGGCGTGCGGGCGGTCGCGCTCTATGTCGAGGGCGACGGTGACGGCGCGGCGTGGTGCGAGGCACTGGCCCGATGCGCGGAGCGCGACGTGCGGGTCGTGGTGCTCAAGGCCGGGCGTAGCGCGCGGGGCGCCGCGGTAGGTGCCGCTCACACCGCGGCACTGGTCGGGGACCAGGCGGTGTTTGCCGCCATGATCGCCGAGGCCGGCGGGGTGATGGTCTCGCAGCCACTCGAGCTCCTCGAGACCGCGCGCGCCCTCGCGCTCGTTCGTCGGGATCCGCGCGGGGCCGCGTTCCTCACGTGCTCGGGAGGCGACGCGGCGATCGCGGCAGATCTCGCCGACGACCTCGGAGTGCTGCTCGCGGACCTTGCGACGACCACCGAGGAGCGATTGCGCGAGCTCCTGCCCCCTGCGGCGACGGTCGCGAATCCTCTCGACCATACCGCGCTCGTGTGGGCGGATACCGAGGCCATTGCCGCTCTCGCCGAGGCGGTGGGCCGTGATCCGGCGGTAGGTCACCTCGTCTATGTCCAGGACGAGCCGCCGGGACTCCCCCCGGGGCCGCTCGAGGAGTGGCGGGCAACGCGCGCGGGAGGCGTGCTCGGGGGTGAGCGTGCGGGGATGGACACGCTCGTCGTAGCGACCACACCGGGCCAGGCGGCTCCCGGGGCGGTGGCGGGTCTCGACAATGCACTGCGCGCGCTTCGCGTGCTGCAGTCCCCGGCCGTCGACCCAGAGCGCCTGCGCGCGATTGCCGCCGCGGTCGCGTCAGATCATCGCCCGCGAGCACTCGACGAGGCAACTGCCAAATCCCTCATGGCGGCGTACGGCGTGTCGGTGCCCGAGGGGCGCATCGCGAGCGCTGTCGACGACGCCGTCTCGGCCGCGCGCGATCTCGGCTATCCGGTGGTGCTCAAGGTCGTGGCCGTCGATGTCATCCACAAGAGCGACATCGGCGGTGTCGTCGTCGGTATCGAGTCAGATGAGGACATGACACGCGCGGCAGGTCGCATCCTCGGGCTGGCCCCTGGTGCGCGCGTGCTGGTGGAGGCTCAGGCTGCGCCCGGCCTCGAGATGATCGTGGCCGCTCGCCGCGACGGCGTGGTCCCGACGCTCACCGTCGGCCTGGGCGGCGTGTGGACGGAAGCCTTCGCCGATGTCGCCTGCGTCCCGCTGCCCGCTTCGCCCGCGCGCGTCCGCTCTGCACTCGAGGGTCTGCGGGCGTGGGCGTTGCTCGCGGGCGCGCGCGGAGGAGCGGCGTACGACGTCGAAGGCCTGTGCCGGGCAGCAGGTCGCATCGGCGACCTGCTCCTTGCGGAGGGGCTCACCCTTGTCGAGGTCAACCCGCTCATCGTGAACGAGAGTGGCTGCGTCGCGGTCGACGCCGTCGTGACGGAGTAGGCAGGGGGCGCAATCGATTGCAGTCCCGTTGGGGTGACGACGCGCCCCTGGGTTCGCCTGAGTGGCTGGAAAGGGGCCCGCGCCCGGCCCTAGGATGAGTGCCATGGCCCCCTCCTTCACGACCGCACCCCTGCCCGCCGATCAGCTCGCTCGCACCCTCGCGCCCTTCGGCGAGAGCCGCATGCTGCCCGTCGCGGCGTACACCTCCGACGAGGTCTTCGCGTGGGAGCAGCAGCACTTCTTCCGCGGCTGGCAGTGCATCGGTCGCAGCGACGAGATCGCCGAGCCAGGGATGCAGCGCGCGGACAAGGTGGGGGACACCTCGGTCCTGCTCGTCCGTCAGCAGGACGGCACGTTGAACGCCTTCGCCAACGTCTGCCGCCACCGGGGGCACGAGATCCTGCCGTGCGGCTCCTCGACCCAGGCGCGCGCCATCACGTGTCCCTACCACTCGTGGTCCTACAAGCTCGATGGCGAGCTCTTCAGTGCTGCGGGCTACGGCGGCTTCGGTGACTTCGACATGGCGGACTTCCCGCTGCGGCCCATCACGGTCGAGGAGTGGCACGGCTGGATCTTCCTTGACATCTCCGGTCTCGCCGGGCCGCTCTCGCGGCACGTGACGGGCCTCGAGGAGCGCATTGCGCAATTCGCACCCGAGCGACTGGTCGTGCAGGGCCGGCACGAGTACGTCATCCAGGCCAATTGGAAGATCGTCATCGAGAACTACCAGGAGTGCTACCACTGCTCCTCCATCCACCCCGAGCTGTGCCAGGTGAGCCCTCCGGAGAGCGGCGAGAACTGGGCGCCGAGCGCGGGTGCCTGGGTGGGCGGCTGGCAGGACCTGCGTCCCCACGCGATCACGATGTCCCTCGACGGGCACAGTGACGGCGTTTTCATCCCCGGGCTCAGCGAGGTCGAGAGGCGGCGCATCGACTACATCGGCATCTTCCCCAACCTGCTCGTGAGCCTGCACCCGGACTACGTCATGACGCACCGGATGGTGCCGCTCTCCGCCCGCGAGACATGGGTGGAGTGCCAATGGGCCTTCCCGCCGGAGGCACTGGACACGCCCGGCTTCAGCCCGGCGTACGCCATGGACTTCTGGGACATCACCAACCGCGAGGACTGGGGCGCCTGCGAGTCGGTCCAGCGCGGCATGGACAGCGGCTTCGCGCAGCCCGGGCCGCTGTCGCCCGACGAGGACGCGATCTACCAGTTCGTCACCATGATCGCCCGCGGCTACCTCGGCCAGCCCATGCCGGCTGTGCAGCAGCCCGCCACGGCATAGTCTGCCTCTGTCCTCACTCGTCCCCCGCGTTGTGTCATCTAGCACCGCGGTTCGCGACGTGTGTAGCGCGGAATCAGATGACAATGCGGGGTTGACGGACGTGAACCCACAGGACGCCCGGGTGGTGCTTGTCCACCGTCGACATGTGGGCGCACCCCCTGAGGCGGGGAGACTCCCACTGTGGCTCCATGAGCGACTCCACCATCGTCCCTGCCGCCGCCAACGACTCGTTCCCCGCCTCCTTGATCGGTGTGGGCAACCACTCGCGCCGCCGCCTCATCACCGTGCTGATCCAGGAGTTCGCTGCCGCGCCCTTCCATCTCACGCAGGCCGCAGGGCTGGGGATCGGGGCTGATCGGCTGGAGCGCGCCTGCGCCGCGGGAGCCCTGACGCGCGTGGGGCGAGGCTGGTACGCCGTGGCGAATCCGGTCGCTCCGTGGCTGGCCCGGCTGCTCGTCCTGCAAGCGGAGAACCCAGGCCTGGTCGCCTGCGGTGCGACCGCGGCCCTCCTGGGGTCCATGGCAGTGCCGCCCTTCCGCGGGGTTGGGGCTGGTGAGTTGGAGGTTGCCTTCCTGGAAGGTTCGGGCGGTATGCGTGGCAGGCGCCATGGCCTCCGGGCCCGGCGTTGGCCGATTCCGCCGCACCACGTGGTCCGCGGTCCGCATGGGGTGCTCATGACGGATCCTTTGCGGACGTCCATCGACCTGGCGCGGGGTCAGTCACTGCCTTTCGCGCTGGTGCCTTTGGACTCGGCCGCTCGCCGCGCGGTGGCAGACGGCATGCGGCCCCACGAGGTGGTCTGCGAGCTCCGCGCCCGTCTGGATCTCATGCGCGGTCGCCACGGCGTACGCCTTGCAGCAAGCGCCCTCAGGCATGTGAGTCCTCTGGCTGAGAGTGCCCTGGAGAGCATCGTCCGAGGTCGGATCATCGAAGCAGGATTGCCGTCCCCTGCACTCCAGGTCCCGGTGGTCGGTGAGAGCGGGCGCTCCTACCGCGCGGACTTGGGGCTAGATCTGCCAGGTAGACCGGAAGGTTCATTCGGGCTCCTCATCGAGGCAGACGGGCTAGGCAAGTACGACCGGGTCGAGGCGCTGGCCGAAGAGAAGAAGCGACAGCATGACCTGGAACGCCGCGGCCATGTATTCGTGAGGGCCATCTACGGCGAAGCGCTGAGTCGGCCCGAGGAATTCCTCTCCCCGATCAGGCGAATCCTCTCCAGATGAGGGGCTTGTCATCTGAGCCCGCGGGACGAAGGTGTTGTCCCGCGGGCTCAGATGACAAAACCGAGGAAGGGGGCCGGTTAGCCGCCGAGGGCTCCGACCGGCAGGAGCCGCATGGCGTCGGCCCGGCAGTGCACGGTCACCTGCTCGCCGGCCGTGTGGTGCCCGGCTCGCTCGCTGGGGCGGCGTACGACGAGCTCGGATCCGTCGGCCACCGCGACGATGATGTCGGTGGTCGCGCCCTGGTACACGGTCCGCACGACGGTGCCACTGAGCGATCCCGCCTCCTCGTCCGTCGCTTCGAGCAGCAGCCTCTCCGGGCGGATGACCAGGCGGATGTCATCGCCCGGGCCCGGCGCCGCGACGCCTCGACAGGTGAGGGTCTCGCCTCCGACTCGCACGGTCGTCCGTCCGTCGCCCGCGGGGCCGACGACCTCGACGTCCAGCACGTTGGCGCTGCCGAGGAAGTCGGCGACGTACGCCGTCGCGGGAGCGTCGTAGATCTCGGCGGGCGTCCCGACCTGCTCGATGAGGCCGCCGGCCATGACCGCCATGCGGTCGGACATGGTCAGGGCCTCCTCCTGGTCGTGCGTGACATAGATGAACGTGATGCCGAGCGACTCCTGCAGCGACTTGAGCTCGATCTGCAGGGTCTTGCGCAGCTTGGCGTCGAGGGCGCCGAGTGGCTCGTCGAGCAGGAGTACGCGCGGGCCGAGCACGATGGCGCGAGCGAGAGCGACGCGCTGCTGCTGACCGCCGGAGAGCTGACCGGGCTTGCGCTTGGCGTACTGGCCCATGCGCACCATCTCGAGGGCCTCGCCCACCTTGCGTTTAGCGTCTGCCTTGCCGACCTTCTGATAGCGCAGCCCGAAGGCGACGTTGTCCTCCACCGACATGAAGGGGAAGAGAGCGTAGTTCTGGAAGACGGTGTTGACCGGACGGTCGTTTGCTGGGACCCGTGAGACGTCAGTGCCGTCGATGCGAATCTCGCCGGACGTGGGCGTCTCGAAGCCGGCGATCATGCGCAGTGTCGTGGTCTTGCCGCAGCCGGATGGTCCGAGGAGGCTGAAGAACTCGCCGGCCGCGATGTCGAGATCGATGCCGCGGACGGCCGGCACCTCGCCGTAGGACTTGTGCAGGGAGACGACCGACACGCTGCCGCCCTTCACCGGCGTCGACCCTCACCGGGACAGTCCACGCGATCCTCCTGCGATCTTGGGCGAAGTCCTTGCCAAAGCCTGAATGGTGGCTCAGTCTAGGGATCGACCGCCGTTGCCGAGGGAAGTCGAGGAATTGCCATGCCATCGCCACCCCGTCGCCCTGTCTCCCGTCGACGGCTTCTCCAGGCCTCAGCCCTGGCTCTGCCGGGAGCCTGGGCGCTCGCAGCGTGTGCTCGCGAGCAGCCCCTGAGCGGCCCCACGGGCGGGGGATCCTCTGCTGGAGGATCGGCGAGCGGGGGCGCCACCTCCGCGCCAGCCGAACTCCAAATCGCCTCGCCGACCAACCCGGTGAAGTGGCCGATCAACCCTGGCAATGAGCCCATCGCGAGTGGCCTCGAGCCCGAGGCCAACGCCACCCTGCGCCTCTACAACTACCCGGACTATCTCGACAAGGCGGTCATCAAGGACTTCCAAAAGGAGTACGCCGACTACAACGTCAAGGTCGAATACTCCACGTTCAACGACTATCCCGAGGCCCTGACCAAGATTCGCAGCGGGAGCATCCCCTACGACGTGACCTTCATGTCGTACAACTACATGGCACGCCTGGTCTACGGCGACCTCATCCGCCCACTCAATCACGAATACATCCCCAATATCGCTGACGTCTGGGAGGAGTTCCAGAACCCGTGGTACGACCAGGAGTGGCAGTACACCGTCCCCTATGTGATCTACACGACCGGGATCGGTTGGCGAGCTGATCTCATCCCCGAGGACATCGGAGCTCGGCCTAACCCCTATGACGTCTTCTGGGATAGCAAGTACGCCGGGGAGATCGCCGTGCTGGATGACGATCGCGAAGTCATCGGGATGACGATCCTGCGCGACGGCGGCACCGATGTGAACACCGCGGATCCCGCGACACTCGGCGCCGCCCGCGACGCCATGCTGGAGATGCTTTCCCTCAGTCAGCCGCGTGTGACCATCAGCGGCTACACGGACATCCCCGAGGGCGTGCTGTCGCTCTCGCAATGCTGGTCCGGGGACATGATCACTGGGCAGTCCTACATGCCGGAGGGGGTCGATCCGTCGGTCCTGCGCTACTGGAGCCCGCCTGATGGGCGTGGCCTGGTCAACAGCGACTTCCTCTGCGTGCTCAAGGGCGGTGAGAATCCGGTCCTCGCCCATCACTTCCTCAATTACATGCTGGACAGCGACGTTTCGCTGAAGAACTTCTCGTGGGTCGGCTACCAGCCCCCTCTGCGATCACTCACCCCCGACTCGATGGTCGCGGATGGCTACATACCCGAGAATCTCGCGGGTGCGGTGGTGAAGCCGGAGTGGTTCGAAGTGGGCTATCCGGTCCTGGAATTGCCTCCCGAGGTGGAGGCGGAGTACCAGGCCATCTGGCAGCAGTTCAAGGCTGGTGCATAAGTGGGCGATCGCTCCACGCGGTTTCTCTGGCCGATCCTTGGCCTTCCCGCGATGGTGTGGATCGCCCTGTTCTTCCTCATCCCGCTCTATGTCGTCTTCTGCGTTGCCTTCGGCACGGTCGACCCGATCTTCCGGTCACCCGTGCCGATCTGGAACCCGCTGGAGTGGCAGTTCACGCAGGTCGAGGTCGTCTGGGATCGCCTCTTCGGCCCCGATAACTTCTATCTGCCGGCGGTCTTGAGGACGCTGCTCTACGTCGCCATCGCGGTCGTGGCCTGCCTGATCATCGCCTTCCCCGTCGCCTACTTCACGGCGAGGTACGCCGGGAACTACCGCGGTCTGGTGCTCGCGCTGCTCGTCGCGCCGTTCTTCATCTCCTACATGATGCGCATGCTGGCCTGGATCAACCTGCTCCAACCGGATGGTCTGGTCAACACGATCATCACGCTGGGCGGGGTGGTGCCCCTGGACATCAACTGGCTGAGCGGCAACCCCTACGTCGTGGTGATGGGCCTGATCTACGGATACGTCCCCTACATGCTGCTGCCGCTCTTCGCCGCGCTCGATCGGATTAGTCCGAGCCTCATCGAGGCAGCACGCGATCTCGGTGCCAGCGGATTCGACCTCTTCCGGCGCGTGATCCTGCCCATGAGCCTGCCCGGCATCGTCGCGGGCACGCTGCTCATCTCGTTGCCGATGATGGGCGACTACTTCACGTCTGACCTGCTGTCGAAGTCGCCCAATACGGCCATGATCGGCAACCTCATCAACCTGTCCATCGTGGCGCCCGGGCAGGCAGGCCAGGCGGGTACGCTCCTCATCCTGGTGCTGCTCGTGCTGCTCATCCCGATGGTTCTCTACACCCGCAGCAATGCCCGGGCCGAGGTGCGCTCATGACCGTCTCCGCGGCCCCGGCGGAGGCCATCCTCGAGGAGTCGCGTGGGCGCCGTCGCCGCCGCATGCGCGGCACCTCCGAGGCCCGCGCGTACGGTCTCGGGGCCATCACGGCCGTCTACCTGCTGTGGGCGCTCGTGCCGGTGGCCATCACCGTGCTCTTCTCCTTCAACGAGGGCCGCTCGCGCAGCACGTGGCAGGGCTTCTCGTTGCGCTGGTACACCTGGGACCCCACCGGCTCGGTGCTCAACGACGAGTCGATCCGCAACGCGCTCTCGTACACCGTGCTGCTCGCGGTCCTCGCCACGATCATCACCGTGCCGATCGGCGTGCTCTTCGCGCTCGCGCTGGACCGGTGGCGCGGACGCCTGCCCCAGGGCGCCAACTTCCTGGCCCTCATCACCTTTGTCATCCCCGAGATCGCGCTGGCCATCGGCCTGCTCTTCATGGTCACCTACCTGGCGACCCCCTTCGGCCTGGGCACCTGGGCCCAGGTCGTCGGCCTGGTGACGTTCCAGCTCTCCTACCCCATCGTCATCTGCCGGGCCCGGCTCCTCACGATCGGCTCGCACTACGAGGAAGCCGCGCGCGACCTGGGTGCGAGCGCCTTGGGCGCCGTGCGCCGCATCATCCTGCCGATGCTCTTCCCCGCGATCCTGGTGAGCGCGATCCTCGTCTTCGCCGATGTCCTCGATGACTTCGTCATCGTGCGCTACCTGTCCTCGGACGCATCGACCGAGACCACGTCGATGCGGATCTACCAGACCGCCAGGGCTGCACCGACGCCCGCGCTCAATGCCATGGCGACGATCATCCTCGTCGTCTCGGCCCTCGTCATCGTCCTCGGCTGGCTCGCGTATCGCCGGTGGACGCGCAAGCAGGGGGAGTCCACCGACGTGAGCTCCCTCGCCAGCACGCTCTAGTCCCATCGCAGCGAACACCGCGCCCGCGGGCGCACGACAATGGAGGAATCGTGGAGGCACTGCCCAGAAGGGCCCAGGTGGTCATCGTGGGGGGCGGGGTCATCGGTTGCTCGATCGCCTATCACCTCACCCAACTCGGCGTCACCGACGTGCTCCTCATCGAGAAGCACGAGCTCACGGCGGGCACCACCTGGCACGCTGCCGGCCTCATCACGAGTGCGGGCTTCCATGATGAGACGTCGCTGTGGATGTGCCGCTACTCGCGCGACCTCTACGAGCGCCTCGAGGAGGAGACGGGGCACTCGACCGGATTCCGCCCGGTGGGACACCTTTCGGTGGCCACCACGCCTGAGCGGATGGAGACGCTCGTGCGCGAGCGCGACTTCCAGGTCGGGTACGGCGTACCCAATGAGATCGTCACGCCCGAGCGGATCGCCGAGCTCTGGCCGCTCGCGAAGGTCGATGACCTCGTCGGTGGCTCCTACGTGGCCGATGAAGGCCGCGCCGATCCGGTGGGCGTGGCCACGGCGATGGCGAAGGGAGCCAAGTCGCGGGGCGCGACGATCGCCGAGGGCGTGCTCGTCACCGGCTTCCTGCGCGATGGCGACCGCATCACCGGGGTCACTACCGACCACGGCGACGTCGAAGCCGACACGGTCGTCCTCTCTGCCGGCCTGTGGACACGCCAGCTCGCTGCGAAGGCCGGGGTCGACGTGCCACTGCAGGCGGCCGAGCACTACTACCTGCTCACCGAGCCGATGGAGGGCGTGCACCGCGACCTGCCCATCATCGAGGACCTCGACTGCTACGGCTACTTCCGCGAGGAAGGCGGGGGGATGCTCGTGGGGCTCTTCGAGCCGGAAGCCGCAGGCTGGCACCCCGAGGGCGCGCCCGAGGACTTCGCCTTCGGCACGATCCCGCCGGACTGGGAGCGCATGACCCCCTTCCTCGAGCGAGCGATGGAGCGCATCCCGTCTTTGTCGGAGGCGGGCGTGCGCACGTTCTTCTGCGGCCCTGAGAGCTTCACCGCCGATGCGGCGCCCATGCTCGGCCCGGCTCCCGAGGTCGACGGCCTCTGGATCGCCGCGGGCCTGAACTCGGTGGGCATCCTGCTCGGCGGGGGCGTGGGCAGCATCATGGCGCGCTGGATCACGACCGGCGTCTGCCCGATGGACATCGCCGTCTACACGGTCGAGCGCGGCCTGCCGATTCAGAACACCCGACGCTTCCGTTCCGAGCGGATCGTCGAGCAGCTCGGCGTGCTTTTCGGTGACGGCGGCTACCCGACCTTCCACAACCACACGGCGCGCGGGATCAGGCGCTCGCCACTCCACGACGTGTGGGTCTCTCGTCGCGCGCACTTCGCCGACTCGGCCGGCTGGGAGTTCGTCGAGTGGTTCTACCCGGAGGGGGAGTCCGAGCGCGAGATCCCGTGGACCTGGGGTCGAGGCTTCTGGGGGCCGTGGGTCGCCGAGGAGCATCGCACCGTCCGCGAGGCCGTCGGTGCCATGGACATGACGCTCATGTCCAAGTTCCTCGTCCAAGGTCCGGACGCCGCAGCCATCCTCGACCGGCTCAGTGCCAACGCCGTCGCGGGCGCGGTGGGCGCGGTCACCTACACCCAGTGGTGCAATGACGCGGGCGGAATCCTCGCCGATCTCACCGTCACCCGCCTCGCCGAGGACCGCTTCATGGTCATCGTCTCCGATGTGACGCACCGGCGCGTCGAGCGGATGCTGCGCGACGAGGTGCGCGATGGGGAGTTCGCGACCGTCACCGACATGACGGCGGCGTACTGCCTGCTCACGGTGCAGGGGCCGAAGTCGCGCGAGCTCCTGCAGCGCGTGAGCCCCGACGACCTGTCGGAGGATGCCTTCCCCTATCTCACCGCGCGCGAGATCGAGATCGGCTACTCGCGCGTGACGGCGCTGCGCGTGACCTACGTCGGAGAGCTCGGCTTCGAACTGCTCATCCCGAGCGACCAGGCGGTCTCGGTTTGGGAGACGCTCGAGTCCGCGGGCACCGACCTCGGCTTCCGGCCGGTGGGCCTTGCTGCGATGCACGGCCTGCGCCTGGAGAAGGCCTACCGCGACTACGCGGTCGACATCGACGTCACCGACACGCCCGTCTCCGCCGGCCTGTCCTTCGCTGTCGCCTGGGACAAGCCCGTCGACTTCCGCGGCCGCGCGGCCCTGGAGAAGTTGCGCACCGACAGGACGAGCCGGCTCGTGCCTATACGGATCGACGACCCCGCACCGCTCCTGCACGGCAGCGAGCCGGTCTACAAAGACGGCACCTGGGTCGGCTACGTCCAGGTGGGCGGCTTCGGCCACACCCTCGGCACGTCCGTGGGCCTGGCCACCGTCGACAATGCCGACGGCGTGACCGCCGAGTGGCTCGGCAGTGGCGGGTTCGAGGTCGTCATCAACGGCACGGCCTACCCGGCCACCGCGCAGTTCGCGCCGTTCTACGACCCCGAGCGCCTCCGAGTCCGCTAGTGGCGATGGAGGCACGTCACGCGATCCTCTTCGAGTCGGTGCGGATCGGGCCCAAGACGCTGCCCAACCGCTTCTACCAGGTGCCCCATGCCACGGGCTTCGGCTCGATCAAGCCGCGCACTCAGGCGGCCTTCCGCGGCATGAAGGCCGAGGGCGGCTGGGGTGGCGTCTGCGTCGAATACGCGCCCGTGTCCACCGACTCGGAGGAGACGCCCGCGGTCTCAGCCGAGATCTGGGACGACGTTGATACGGCCAACCTGCGGCTGACGGCCGACGCCATCCATGCCCACGGCGCCCTCGCGGGTATCGAGCTCTTCCACGGTGGTGCCTACAGCGTCAATGGTGCATCGCGCGGCACGCGCATCGCGCCGAGCACCAGGGGAGCGGAGATGATCTGGGGTGCCGGTGCACGTGAGATGTCCCTGGATGACATCGGGCGCGTGCAGCGCGACTTCGTGACGGCGGCGGTCCGCGCGCGTGACGCGGGCTATGACATCGTCTACGTCTACGGCGCGCACGGATATCTCCTCACGCAGTTCCTGTCGACCGCGACCAATCACCGCACCGATGGGTACGGCGGATCGCTGGCCCACCGGGCGCGCTTCCACCTGGAGACGGTCGAGGCCGTGAGGGAAGCCGTCGGTGACGAGTGCGCCATTGCCACCCGGATGTGCATCGACGGTCGCGACAGCCTCCCGGGGGTCTATATCGATGAGATGCTCGAGGTCGTCGCGTGGCTCGACCCGATTGTCGACCTCTTCGACGTCAACGTCGGCGCGTGGCCGGAGGACTCGGGCACATCCCGCTACTTCGAAGAGGGGCATCAGCGCCCCTGGGTGATGCGCGTGCGCGAGGCGACCGGCAAGCCGATCGTCGGGGTGGGTCGCTACACCAGCCCCGACCTCATGGCGTCGATCATCCGCTCGGGTGCGGTCGACCTCATCGGCGCAGCACGACCGGCCATCGCCGACCCCTTCCTGCCGCGCAAGATCGAGCAGGGCCGCTACGGCGATATCCGCGAGTGCACTGGATCGAATATCTGCATCCTCAAGGAGGAGACCTTCGCGCACGTCGGCTGCGTGCAGAATCCGACGGCCGGCGAGGAATACCGGCGCGGCTGGCACCCCGAGGAGGTGCCCCCGATCGACAGGCCCGACCGTGCCGCGCTCGTCGTCGGCGCCGGACCGGCCGGTATGGAGTGTGCGCTCACCCTGGCGCGGCGTGGACTGGCCGCCGTGCATCTGATCGACGAGCAGGATCAGGTCGGCGGGCATCTGCGCTGGACCAGGCAGTTGCCCACGATGGGTGACTGGGGGCGCATCATCGACTGGCGCGCCATCCAGCTCGATCAGCATCCCGCGATCGAGATCATCACCAGCCGGCGCATGAGTGCCGACGATGTCATGGACTACGGAGCCGACATCGTCGTCATCGCGACCGGCTCACACTGGGCGGGGGATGGCTCGCAGCCGGCGACCGACGTCCGGATCTCGGGTGCCGAACACGCGCTGACGCCGGAGCAGGTTATGTCGGGCGCGCGCCCGCCGGCGGGCCGGACCGTCGTCGTCTACGACACCGAGGGCTACTACGTCGGCCCCGGCATCGCTGAACTGCTGGTGCTCGAGGGCTGCGACGTGCACCTAGTCACGAGCCATCCGGTGATCTCACCTGTGTCGGATGGCACCTTGGAGGGCGACGTCCTGCGGCGCCATCTGCATGAGGCCGGCATCCGCATGCACGCGGGCGTGACCCTCAGCGCGATCGACGAGGCGGGTGCGCGCGGTGAGACGAGCCTCGCAGAGCCCTGGTCCCTGCCGGAATGCTCGGTGGTGCTCGTCACCCATCGACTGCCCGATGACGCTCTCGCGCGCGAGTTGCGCGACAGGGGCGCGACGGTGCATGTCGTGGGCGACGCCCTGCTGCCATCGATGGTGTCCGAGGCGGTCTTCGACGGTCATCGTCTCGCGCGCGAGCTCGACGGCCCACACCCGGACTACCCGCTCGCCTATCGGCGCGAGCGCCCGGGCAGGGCAGACTGACGCCATGGACCGCCTCGCGGACACGAGCCTCACGGCAGCAGCCTTCGCGCACGATGTGAGCGATGCGCCGCCGTCGCGTGCCGAGGTGGTCATCGTCGGCGGCGGCATCATCGGCTCGAGCATCGCCTATCACCTCGCTCTCGAGGGAGTGACCAATGTCGTCGTGTGCGAGCGCAACACCTTCACCAGCGGGACCACCTGGCATGCCGCGGGACTCATTGCCGGTGCGCGCGGTACGACCACCTTGACCGAGCTGGCGTCCTATGGCCGGGCCTTCTACGCGACGCTCGGCGAGCTCAGCGGCCTCGACGTGGGCTTCACGGCCCCCGGGTCGCTCAGCCTGGCGCGCAACCCCGCGCGGGCCGATGAACTCGCCTATGCGCGTGATGTCGCTGACCACTGCGGCATCGACGCCAGGATGGTCGACGTCGCCGAGGCCCAGCGGCTCTGGCCACTGCTCGACCCTGCGGGCATCGTCGCGGGGCTGCACTTCCCCGGCGATGGATATGTCAATCCCGGCTACGCCTCGCTCGCCATGGCCAAGGCAGCCCATGCACTCGGCGTGCGACTGCGCGAGCACTGCCCGGTCACCTCGATTGAGGTCGACGGTGCTCGCGTCGTCGGCGTGCGGACCAGCAAAGGCCCCATCGCCGCTGACCGCGTGGTGCTGGCCGGTGGCCTGTGGACGCGTGATCTCGCTGCCACGGTGGGCGTCGCCGTGCCGCTGTACGCCGCCGAGCATGTCCACGTCCGCTCCGCACCGCTGACGGCCGATGTCACGGGACTGCCCGTGCTGCGCGATGTCGACAACAGCTACTACATCCGCCCCGAGGGCGACGCCCTGCTCCTCGGAGCATTCGAGCCGCGGGGGTTGCCACGGGCCGTGCAGAGCATCCCCGACGACGGTCACGCGACGTTTGACGAAAACTGGGATCACATCGCTGACATTCGAGCGGCGGCCGAATGCGCCGTGCCGGCACTCGGCGCAAGCGGCTACGACCGCTTCATCAACGCGCCGGAGAGCTTCACTCCGGACACGGCCTTCATCGTGGGGGAGACCGCCGAGGTCGATGGACTCTTCGTCGCGGCGGGCATGAACTCGCAGGGGATCATCTATGCGCCAGGCGTCGGGCGCGAAATCGCCCGCTGGATTCGCGCTGGTCATCCCTGCTTCGACTCCAGCGCCGTCGACGTCACACGCTTCTCGCCGCATCAGGCGAGTCGCCGATACCTGCATGAGCGCACGCGCGAGAGCCTCGGGCGTCTCTATGCGATGCACTGGCCGGGCTATCAGTCGCTGACGGCTCGCGGAGTGCGTCGCATGCCCTTGCACGAGCGCCACATCGCCCACGGCGCGGTGATGGGTGAGCTCCAGGGTCTCGAGCGACCCCTGTGGTACGGCGCGCCGGCGCTGGAGGATGCCTATGACTTCCGGCGTCCCGGATGGCACGACACCGTCGGCGTCGAGCATCGCCGCGTGCGCGAGGGGGTCGGCATCATCGACCTCAGTGGGTTCGCGAAGTTCGAGGTGAGCGGTCCGGGAGCGCTCGATGCCCTGCAGTATGCCGCGACAGCCAATGTCGACCTCGGGGTCGACCGAGCGACGTACACCCTCTTCCTGGGCGACGGAGGCGGGATCGAGGCCGATGGCACGGTGACCCGCCTCGGGGCTGAGCGCTTCCTCGTCGTCACGCCGACGTCGAGCAGGCAGCGCATGCAGGGGCTGCTGCGACGCCGACTCCGCGACCATGCCGCCGCGGTCGTCGATCGCACGTCGAGCACGGCTGTCCTGGGCGTCTTCGGACCGCGCAGCCGCGAGCTCCTCGCCCTGGTCTCGCCCGACGACTGGTCCGCCGAGGCGCATCGGTATTTCGGCGCCCGGCGCGTGGAGATCGCCGACGGCTTCGCCTACGCCCTGCGCGTGAGCTTCACCGGCGAGCTGGGCTACGAGATCTACTGCGATGCCGACCTCGCCGCGGGCATGCTCGAGGCCCTGCTCGCCGCGGGCGCTCACCTCGGCGTCGGGATGGTCGGCTATCTCGCGCTGGATTCCCTCCGGCTCGAGAAGGGCTATCGCCACCTCGGCCACGACATCGGGCCGGTCGACGATCCGATCTCCGCGGGCCTGGGCTTCGCCGTCGCGTGGGACAAGGACGACTTCGCGGGGCGGGCCGCCCTCGCCGGGCGCCCCGAGCCGGCGGCGCAGGTCATCCACGTCGCGATGGCCGACCCTGAGGTGCGCCTGTGGGGGGAGGAGACCGTGTACGCCGGCGACAAGCAGGTCGGTCGCATCACCAGTGGGACC
>VGBQ01000025.1 GCA_016870425.1 Actinomycetota bacterium
GCCGGCGCGCTGGGCCATGCGGTACATATCGGTCTTGGTCGGTAGCGGGGTGCCGGCCTTGCGCGCCTTCGCACGCACACGCTTGATGTACTCCTCGGCCGTGGTCCGCGAGACATTCATGCGGCGGGCGACGGACTCCATCTTCAGCCCCGAGGCATAGAGCACCATGGCGCGGCGCTCCTGGTCGGACAGGTGGAACTGGTCGTCAGGCTGGCTGAGCAGGGCGGAGGCGATCTCGGGCGACATCACCTGCTCGCCGCGCAATGCCGCTTGCAGAGCCTGCAGCACCTCCTCGGGTCGGGCCTGCTTGGAGACGTAGCCCACGACCCCCGCTGCCAGGCAGGCACGGATGGTTGCCGGGTCACCGAGGGCGCTCACGACGATGACGGGGACCTTGAGATCGGCCATGGCGGCCACATTCGCCACCGGGGAGCGACCGTCGTTGAGGTCGAGGTCGAGGATGACCAGGTCGGCACCGCAGGCTTCGATGGCGGTCGCGGCTTCGTCGATCGAGGCGCCGGCGTACACGATCTCGGCGTCCTGCAAATGAGGGACAAGCAGGCTGACCATGGCGTCACGCACGAGAGGATGGTCCTCGAGGACCACCAGTCGATTGCGAGGCACGCGCTTGCCCCTAACGCCGGAGTCGTGGACCGAGCGTAGTCCGTCGCGCTCGGAAGTGGCGACGCTTCGCGGTGGTCTGTCCCTGGTCATCGCCTGGGGCACGGTCGCCATCATGGCCGTCGTCGCACTCGTCATCGTGCTGGGCACTCGGGATGCCCGCTCCCTCGTCGTCATCACCATCGCGGGCGCGCTGGCGCTCGCGGGTCTCCTGTGCCGCCGGGCGCCCTGGGCGCCCTGGTTATCGCTGGCCGCCATCGCCCTTGTCGTGGGGATCGGGCTCGCCTCGCCCGACACTCGCGTGGACGCCCTCGTGATGGGCACCTACACGGTCACCTTCCTCGCGATCCTCATCACGTCGCGACAGTGGGGCCTGGCGTGGATCGGCCTCGGGGTCCTGGCGATGTCACTCGTCGTCACCCGCTCCGACCTCGTCGTGCAGGCCGGGACTCTCTCGATCCCCGTCGGCAGCGTGGCAGTGGTGCAGATGGTCGTGGCCGGGACCTGGCTGTGGTGGGCCTGGCATGCCGCACTCGACCAGGCCGCGCGACGCGATGCCCAGGGCGCCGAGCAGGAGCAGGTCATCGCGGAGTCGCTCGCCGTGCAGGAGCGCACACTCGCCTGGCGCGACACGATCACGCGCACCCACGAGACGATCCTCAACGACCTGCGATACGTCCTGCGCTCGCCCGTCATCGACCGCGTGCGACTGCGCGAGCAGCTGCTCACCACGCGAGATCGGCGCGCGCAGCCACCGCGAAGTGTGGCAGCGCCGGCGGTGTTCGAGGGCGTCACGGGAGTCGAGTCCCGCCTGCGGGACGAATTCACGGGCTCACTCGATCTGCACGTCCGGGCTTCCACCCAGTCGTCCACTCATGTCGCGGACGTTGAGCCGATCCTGATGGAGATCGTGCGCAATGTCGGCCGCCACACGGATGCACGTCGTATCGAGATCTCCATCGACGATGCGGACGGCGACCTGCGCATCACGGTGGACGACGATGGGTCAACGTCACCGGCGACGGATGCGCCGCCGGGCATCGGGCGCTCGGTCGTCGTCGGGGAGACGCTGAACGCTCGCGGGGCGCGACTGGACGAGCAGCCGCATCGTTCGGTGATCACGCTGCCGCGCGATGCGCCTGCGGCCACCGGGCCGGGCCGCGCGCTGCCCCTGCTCTTCAGCGTGATCCTGGTGGCGAGTTCCCTCGGTGGCTCCGTGCAATTCCTGCTCCTGCTCGCGGGGGCTTCCCTCACCTATCTTCCCGTCATGCTCGCGGCGTGCGCCCTGACGGCCCTGGGTGTCGTCGTCGTGCTGCGCGGCCGTCCGGTGGGGATCGCCGTGATGGCCGCCGCCGCGGTCCTCGCCGCCGCGGTGCCCTGGGGCCTCGCAGCCGCCCAGCCCATCTGTGCGCAGCCACCCCTGGTCCTCACCACCATCAACCTCTCGCTCAACGCGTTCTTCGCGATTTTGCTCTGGGCGCGCAGTCGTTGGACGTGGCTGCTGGTCGTCCCCGCGCTCGTCGGAGTCCTCGCGCTTGACCTCGTGCCCGCAGTGGGCTGTCCTCTCCAAGGCGTCGACGTGCTTCTCAGCTCGGCCATCCTCATCCCGGGAGCTCTCCTGCTGTCCTGGCTGAGCTCGCGCAGCGCCGCCCGGTGGGAGATCGAGGACCGGCAGCGCTGGGAGACCGAGATCGTGGAAACGGCCCGCGCGGAGGCTGACCTTGATCTGGCTCGCGGTCTCGGCGACAGCATTGATCGCGCCTGGCTGCTCATGTGGGAGATCGCCGACGGTGCCGAGTTAGACGATGAGCGGCGACGCCAGCTGCGGACGGTCGACTCGTCGATCCGATCAGGGTTGCAGGTGGATCCACGCACCGCCGGTGGGTTCGTGCTCGCTGCGCGTCAGGTGATCGCGGCGTCGGTCCTGTGCGGCACACCGATTCACGTCCGAGCCTTGAGGGGCTCGCCCGACACGCGCCCGCTGCCAGCGGACTTCATCACCCGACTAAGCGACATGGTCACGGCCAATCCCGAAGCAGAGGTGAGTATCCACACCTTCTTCGATGGCTACGACGACTACCTCGCGGTCAGCCTGCCTGCCTCTGCTGCCGCGCGGGCGGGGTTCGTGCCGGGTGCAGTGGAGGATCAGGGGTGCTGCGCCATCGAGGTCTCCTACGTCGGCGAAGAGGACCGCTCGGATGCCGACGTCACGGTCATGGTGTCCCGGAGCGCTGAGGTCGATGAGGCTGCTCCTGCCATCGCGTCGCGGGCATGATGGGATAGGGCCGTGCAGCTCACGGCAGACGTCGTCGTCATCGGCAGCGGCATGGGTGGGGCGACGTTCGCCTACGGTCTCGCCCAGCGCGGGATCGATGTGCTCGTGCTTGAGCGTGGACGCCGGCTGCCCAAGGAGGCGGAGAACACCTCACCCGAGGCAGTCTTCGTCCAACGTCGCTACAAGCCGGATGACACGTGGTACGCCGTCGACGGCACACCCTTCGCGCCGGGAGTGCACTACGTCGTGGGCGGCAACACCAAGGTCTACGGATCGTCGCTGCCGCGCCTGCGCGAGCGCGACTTCGCGGAGACGGCGTACCCCAGCGGCGTCTCGCCCGCGTGGCCCTTCTCCTATGCCGATCTCGAGCCCTTCTATGTGCGTGCCGAGCATCTCTACAATGTGCACGGATCGCCCGCGGACTTCGAGCCCTGGCGCAGTGAGCCCTACCCCTATCCCGCGCTCGCCCACGAGCCCTACGTCGCGGAGACCCTGCGGCGATTGGCCGAGCAGGGAGTGCATCCCACAACGACGGCCATGGGCGTCGATCTGCGCCCGGGTGGCCGCTGCATCCGCTGCGGCACCTGCGATGGCTTCCCGTGCCGCTGGGATGCCAAGTCCGATGCGGAGATCTGCGCTCTCGATCCGGCCGTGGCGACGGGAAGCGTGCGCGTGGTCGAGGGGGCCTACGTCGACCGGCTGGAGACGGACTCGTCCGGACGGATCTCGCGCGCTATCGGCCATGCCGATAGCGAGCCGCTCGAGGTGACGGGCCGGGTCTTCGGGCTGGCCGCGGGTGCCGCCAACACGGCCGCTCTGCTCGTGCGCAGCGGCGTGGCCAACTCCTCCGGACTGGTCGGCACCCGCTACATGGTGCACAACAACAGCCACATCGCCGCGATCGATCCGCGGCGGACCAATGATGTCGTCTTCCAGAAGACCGCGTGCGTCAACGACTTCTACGACGACATGGGCGATGGCTATCCCGGCGGGACGCTGCAGCTCATCGGCAAGGTGCAGGCGTCGATGATGAAGACCCACGCCCGCCGGGCGCCACTGTCGGTCCTCAAGCCGATGGCCGCACGCAGCATGGAGTGGCTGGTGATGACCGAGGACACCCCCGATCCTGCGAATCGGATCACCCTCGACTCCCAGGGGCGAATCACCGTGTCGTGGACGCGCACCAACTACGACCGGCACGAGCTCCTACTCGCCAAGGCCAGGGAGCTGCTCAAGGGTGCGGGCTACGTCGCGATCTTCGAGCAGCGCTTCGACATCTCGATGAACTCCCACATGTGCGGCACGGCCGTGGCCGGCGAGGATCCGCGCGCAAGCGTGGTGGACGCCGAGTGCCGCAGCCACGACCACGACAACCTCTATGTCGTCGACTCGTCGTTCTTCCCCTCATCCGGAGCGCAGAACCCGGCACTCACCATTGCGGCCAATGCTCTGCGGGTGGCCGACCTCGTGCCTGCGTAGGCCCGGGGCGCACTACCTGCTCAGGATTTGCTCTATCGGTCGCGATCAGGCGCCTTAGTGCAAATCCTAAGGGGTAAGCGGGGTGCAAGTCGCCAGTGCGATACATCAGGACCCAGGCACAGATGAGCTAGTTCGACACCACGCCGTGGACAAACCCCCCGCCGATGCAACTGCGCCGATGTCAAGCACCTTCTCGCGGTCCTGGCGAGTCCCGACGGTCGGCCGTCGCTACGCTGGGCCTTGTGCCTCCAGCGCCCCTCTACCTCATCGCGGTCATCAAGCCCGACATGGCGCAGGCCGAGGCCGTCGCCGAGCGGCTGCGGATCATGCGCGACGCCACCCGTGAGGAGCCGGGCAACGTCCTCATGGAGTTGGTCGTGGGTGAGGACCCCGACACCTGGCTCATGCTCGAGAAGTTCACCTCCCGCGAAGCCTGGGAGGAGCACATGACGCTCCCCCATGTCACCGAGGGCAACGTCTACCTCGCCGACAAGCTCCGCGAGCCCACCGAGTTGCGCTTGTACTCCGAGAAGTAGCCCTAGGGCTTCGTCGATAGCTCTGCGATGGCCTCGACGATCGCGTCGGTGGCCTCCCAGTTGAGCATGTGCCCCGCGCGGGGGACCCACCAGCCTTGCGCGCCGGGGATGCCCGCCGCAAGTCGCTCCGACTGCCAGGGTGGCGTCGTGGAGTCCTTGTTTCCGCACAGCACGATGGTGGGTACGGCGATCTCCCCCAGGCGGTCGCCGCGGTCCTCGGCGCCGAAGGCCTCGAGGATCGGCAGCAGTGGCGCGTGATCCGCGGCGCGGAAGGTCTCCACGAAGGTGCGCACCATGGCGGGGGAGGGGTCGTCTCCGCAGAGGCCGGCGCCGAAGATGGTCGCGACGGTGTCGTTGGACACCATGCGCTGCAGCGCACCGGAGCGGATGAGCGGGATCTGGGCCTGATTCTGGGGAGCCCCGCGCAGCACATCACCCGGGAACGTCGACATGAGGATGAGCCCGCGCAGGCGTTCTGCGACACCGGGGACATCGAGCACGGCCGCGATGGCGAGGAATCCCCCCATGGAGTGCGCGAGCAAGACAGCATCATGGGCGTCCACCGCTTCGAGCACAGCCAGGTAGTCACCGGCCATCGACATGGTGCTGATGCCGTCAGACCCGATCGTCGACTCGCCGTGGCCTCGCTGGTCGAAGGCCACGACGCGGTAGCCACGTGCCAGCAGCATGTCCCACAGCACGCTCCACTCGATGATGCTCATGTAGATGCCGTGTGCGAGCACCACGGTGGGGCCGTCACCCGCGGTGATCACGCGTAGTCGGGTGCCATCGGGGCGCTCCACGGTGAGCGTTTCGCCGCGGGGCTCAGCGCTCAGCAGCTCGTAGGGATAGGGGTCGGACCCCTGACGGATGGTTGCTGCCTGGCGCCGAGCGGCGATCGTGGCCGCGCCGACAGCCGCGGCGACCAGGGTTCCGGCGACGAGAGTGCGTCTCATGGGGTTGGATGCTGCCATGCTTCGCGCCGCAGAGTGCCGGGTTGCCGATCTCGCTGCCGTCGTCGCCGAGCAGACACGCCTCGAGGACTACCCGCTGGCCGATCGCGTCGAGGCCAATGTCCTCGTGTACGCCGCCGCCGACCTCAGGGCGGCCGACCGGCAGCAGGCGCTCGACGAGCTGGCCCGCGCTCTCGGAGAAGGTCCGGGGGTCGTGGTCGTCGAGGGCGCGATGGATCCCGCTGTAGTGGATCGAGCGACCGATGTCTTCTTCGGCGTCATCGACGAGCAGCGCTCGGCGGGACAGTCGGTGGGCGACCACTTCGCCAAGCCCGGTGCCAACGACCGCATCTGGAATTCGCTCGAGAAGCTCGCTGTCGTGGCTCCGGATGTCTTCGTTGACTATCACGGCAACGACATCATCGACCTTGTCTCGACCGCGTGGCTCGGGCCGGCGTACCAGATGACGGCGCAGGTCAACGTCGTCAATCCCGGGGGCGCCGCGCAGGTACCCCACCGCGACTACCACCTCGGCTTCATGTCGGCGGCGCAGATCGAGCGCTATCCCGATCACGTGCACGGCCTCTCGCCTGCGCTGACGCTGCAGGGGGCGATCGCGCACGGGGACACCCCGATCGAGACCGGCCCGACGATGCTGCTGCCGCATTCGCAGAAGTACCCCGGCGGCTATCTCATCGCGGGCCGCGAGGACTTCGCGGAGTTCACCACCGCGCACTGCGCGCAGGTGCCCTTCGCCAAGGGTGATGCGGTCTTCTTCAGTCCGGCACTCATCCACGGGGCGGGCACCAATCGCACGACGGATGTGCGTCGCATGGTCAACCTCCTCCAGGTGAGCAGCGCCTTCGGCCGCACCATGGAGAGCATTGATCGCGAGCGGATCGTGCTGGCGATCTACCCCGAGCTCCTGGCACGCGGCGAAGACCCGCGCGCGGAGATCGCACTGCGCTCGGCCGCGGAGGGCTATCCCTTCCCCACCAACCTCGACCGCGATCCGCCCGTCGGTGGCCTCGCACCGCCGAGCCAGGCGGATGTCGTGCGCGCCGCACTCGCGGAGCGGCGTACGGTCGACGAGCTGCGGGGGGCACTCAAGGAGCACGCCACCCGACGGGAGACCACGTGAGCAAGTCAACGGATGTCGTGCGCATCGGCGTCATCGGCACGGGCCGCATCGGCCGCATGCACGCCGACCTCATCGCGCGTCACACGCCGGGCGCCACGCTGTCGGCGGTGAGCGATGTCAACGCTGCATCGGCTGCCGAGGTGGGTGCGGCGTATGGCGTGCCCGCGGTGAGCGCCGATGAGGTCATCGCGCGGTCCGATGCCGTGGCGATCTGCACCTCCACCGACACGCACGTGGACTACATCGTCGCGGCAGCCGAGGCGGGGAAGGCGATCTTCTGCGAGAAGCCGGTGAGCCTGGATCTCGCCGAGGTGGATCGCGCGGCGGAGGCGCTCGAGCGCACGGGCGTGCCCTTCATGGTGGGCTTCAACCGCCGGTTCGATCCGGGCCATCGCGCGGTGCGCGACGCGGTCGTGAGCGGGCGTATCGGTGACGTGCGCATGGCCCGCGTGACAAGTCGCGATCCTTCGCCGCCGCCGGTGGAATACGTGAAGGTGAGTGGCGGCATCTGGGTCGACATGATGATCCACGACTTCGACATGGCGGCCTTCGTCGTCGGCTCGCCGGTCGTGAAGGTCTGGGCCCAGGGGGCCAATCTCATCGATCCCGCGATCGGCGAGGCCGGGGATGTGGACCTCGGGGTCGCCGTGCTCACGCATGCCAATGGCGCCATCACCACGATCGACATCTCGCGCGAGGCTCCCTACGGCTACGACCAGCGCGTCGAGGTGCTCGGCTCGCTGGGCATGGCCGTCTCCGACAACGAGCGCCTCAACCGCAGCGAGGTCTACCTCGCCGGCGAGACACATCGGCCCGTGCTGCCCCGCTTCTTCATCGAGCGCTACGAGACGGCCTACCGCGACCAGTGGCGCTACTTCACCGACTACGTCCTCGGCGGTGGCGAGTCGCCCGTGTCGCTGGCCGAGGGCCGTGCTCCCGTGGTCATCGCGGCCGCGGCCGCCGAGAGTGCGCGCACCGGCGTACCCGTGTCCGTGTAGACAGTGCCGCGATCAGGTTCCCCGCGACTATGTCATCTGAATCCGCACCTGGAGCCGGTTGAAGCGCGGAACTAGATGACAAAGCGAAGGGGGCCTGGTGAAACCCTGCCGCCCCGCGACGCCTACACCCCGCGGCGCTGGGCCTTGAGCCCGATATCCATGCGCTCGCGGGCCTCGCGCACTCCTGCGCGCTCGCTCACCTCGGGCACGCCGACCTGCCAGAAGGCCCCGCCCTCGGTCCAGTCCGACTCCCGCACGCGCATGACGATGACGTTGACGCCCGGCTGCTGATCAGCAAGCGCCGCGCGCAGCTCGTCGATGTCGGTGACGGTCACCGCGCGGGCACCCATCGCGGCCGCGTGGGCTCGGAAGTCCACGCGCGCGCCTGTGTCGCCATGTGAGTCACGCAGCATGTTGTTGTACGACGCCCCGCCCTGACCCACCTGCAACCGCTCGATGACGGCGAAGCCCTCGTTGTCGCACACGAGGATCGTCAGGTCGATGCCAGAGAGTGCCGCAGAGTAGATGTCGGAGTTCATCATCATGTAGGCGCCATCACCGACGAGGACGTAGGTGCGCCCGCGGCGGGCGTTGGCGATCGCGGCGCCCCAGCCGCCGGAGAGCTCGTAGCCCATCGCGGAGAAGCCGTACTCGCAGTCGAACGTGGCGATACCGAGGGAGTGCCAGTTGATGTTGAGCTCACCGGGCAGACCACCGGAGGCGGTGAGCACGTAGTCCTCGGGAGTCGCTGCTGCATTGACCGCGCCGACCGCCTGGGCGTAGCTCAGCGGCAGCGCTCCGTCCGGCGCGGTGCGATCGCTGATGAAAGCATCGAGGTCCGCGCGCATCACCTCGCCGGTCGCCGTCCACTCCACGGGAGCGGTCCAGCCCTCAAGGTGACTGGTGAGTTCGAGCAGGCCCTCGCGCGCATCGCCGACGACCGGCAGGGCGCGATGCTTCACCGCATCGAAGCGGGCGGCGTTGAGCCCGATGAACTGCGCCTGCGGATGGAAGGTCGTCCACGAGCCCGTGGTGAAGTCCTGCAGTCGCGTGCCCACGGCAAGGATCACGTCGGCACGTGCGGCGAGCTCGTTGGCGGGTGCGGCGCCGGTGACACCGATGGGGCCGCCGTACCTCGGGTGATCCCACAGCAGCGTGGACTTGCCCGCGACCGTCTCGACCACAGGGATTCCGTGACGCATCGCGAAGTCCGACAGCTCGCTCTCGGCGAGCGAGTAGTGGACGCCACCGCCGGCGATGATGAGCGGGCGCTCAGCACTATGCAGGAGCGCAGCCGCGCGGTCGAGTTCGCCGCGGTCAGCGCGTGGGCGGATCGGCGCGTGCACCCGCACCTCGAAGAACTCGTCGGGGAAGTCGTAGGCCATGGCTGCGACGTCCTGGGGCAGGCCGAGGAAGGCCGGCCCGCACTCTCCAGGATCGCGCATGACGGCGAGTGCTTGCGGCAGCGCGCTGAGCACCTGTGCAGGGTCGGTGATGCGATCCCAGAAGCGCACCACGGGGCGGAAGGCATCATTGACCGTCGTCGACGGCGTACCGAAGTGCTCGACCTGCTGCAGCACGGGATCGGGCAGGCGCGAGTGGAAGGTGTCACCGGCGATGAAGAGCACCGGCAGGCGATTGGCCATGGCCATGCCAGCCGCGGTGACCATGTTGGTCGCTCCCGGGCCGACGGATGACGTCGCGACCATGATCTGCTGGCGCCGCTTCGCCTTGGTGTACGCCGCGGCCGCCAAGCCCATGCCCTGCTCGTTCTGCCCGCGCCAGGTGGGAAGGGCGTCGCGGTGCACCTCGAGGGAGTGACCCAGGCTCGTCACGTTGCCGTGGCCGAAGATCGCGAAGACACCGGGGAAGAGGGGCGCCTCCACGGGTACGGCACTCTGGGTCGCCGTCGGTCGGGCCAAGCCGTCCCGCTTGGCGACCTCTTCCATCATCACGCGCTGCGCGATGAGATAGCGGACGATCGCCTCGGCGGTAGTGATCCTCATGCCTGCGCCCCCAGGTCGACGACGGGCTCCCAGTGGCGGGACTCCCAGGAGTTGATGAGTGCCTGCTGCACGCTGACGATATCGACGGCCTCGCGGAAGCCGGGGCTGAACGTCCCGCCGGTGGCGAGTGCCTCGAGGAAGGCGAGGTCCTCCGTCGCGACGATGTCCTCGAAGCCGATCGCATTGGCCTGACCCGGCACGAAGGCGCCGTGGTAGGGGAAGCGGTCGCCGCCGAAGATCGTCGTCCAGCCCGTCTCCTTGCTCGACGGATCGTGGCGGTAGTACTGCAGCTCATTGAGGCGCTCGAAATTCCACGCGAGCGCGCCCTTGGTGCCATAGACCTCGAAGGCGTTCTGGCTCTCCGGGCCGATCGTCGTGCGCGAGGTCTCGAAGGTGCCGGTCGCGCCACTCGCGAAGCGGCACAGCATGGAGGCGAAGTCCTCGTTCTCCACCGGGCCGGTCGGATCCCCCGGATTGCCGCGGCCGTAATGGCTCGCGGCACCGGTGGGCATGGGCCGCTCGGTGATGACGGTGTGCTGCATGCCGACGACCTCGGTGATCGGACCGACGAGCGCGTGAGCGAGCGACACCGAGTGGCTGAGGATGTCGGAGCTCACGCCGTAGCCGCCCTCGGCGAGCTTGAAGCGCCACGTGAGCAGGCCCATCTCGTCGGAGCCGTACATCGAGAGGAAGCGGCCGCGGTAGTGCGTGATCTCGCCGAGTGCACCCGAGGCGATGAGCTCGCGGGCATGCAGCACGAGCGGTGACCAGAGGTAGTTGTAGCCCACGCCGGTGAGTACGCCGGCCCGCTGCGCTGCGGCGTACGCCTGGACGGTCTGCGTGGGCGTGCCACCGATCGGCTTCTCGCTGAAGATCGCCTTCCCCGCAGCGGCCGCGGCCTCGATCATCGGCACGTGCAGCATGTTGGGCGCGGTCACCCACACGGCGTCGACATCGGGTGCCGCGACGGCCTCGGCCCAGTCGGCGGTCGCGCGTGCGAATCCGAAGTCGCGTGTCGCCCGCTCACGTCGCTCCGCTTCGGTGTCGGCGCACACGACGAGCTCAGGGGTGAAGCTGCGCTCGGGGAAGAGCGACGGGATACGCAGCATGGAGCGCGAGTGCGCCTGGCCCATCCAGCCGAGCCCGAGTACGGCGATACCGATGCGCTTCATCGGATCCTCCCTGCGGCCGAGGTCATCGGCAGTCGGGGATCCGTGTCCGTCCAGGTGCCGCGGATCCAGTGGTGGTTGGGGTCGTCGCAGAATGCCATGGTGCGGTCCTCGCCGGGGCCGGCCAGGACATTGAGGAAGTACATCGGATAGTCCGGCGCCGCCGCGGTCGGCCCGTGATAGCCCTGCGGCACGAGGTAGGTGTCACCGTCCCGGATCGTCACCGTCTCGTCGACGCTGCCATCGACGGTGTAGACGCGGAAGAGACCCGTGCCTTCCGGATCGCCATGCAGCGACTCCTGCTTGCCGATGCGGAAGTAGTAGATCTCCTCGTTGGTGGTGGGGCAGTCGCCAATGCCGTCGTGGCGGTGCGGCGGCCAGCTCGACCAATTGCCTCCGGGCGTGATGACCTCGCACACGTTGATCCGATCGGCGCCGGTGAAGGAGTCCGGCGTCGCGATGTTGGTCACCTGGCGTGTCGCGCGACCGCCGCCACGCACCTCGACCGGCACGTCATTCGCCGACGTGTAACTCGGCGGATAGTCGGCACGGGCCCTAGCCGTGAGGATCGCCACCTCGCCGGTGACGTCGCTCAGCTCGAGCCTGCTGCCGCGTGGGGCGTAGACCCAGTCGCTCACGGCTGCGAAGACACCGTCACGACCGGCAAGCGTGTATTCCCTGCGCATGTCGTCCCACGTGATCGTCACCGTGACGTCACGCGCCGACAGGGGCAGCACGACCGCCTCTCGGTCACCGAGCTCCATCACGTGGTCGCGGTCGATCACGGTGAGGCCGCTGTAGGACCAGCCGGCCTCCTCCGCGGTGATCGACATGGGCCCGTGGGCGTGCGTGAGCGTGCCGTGCGGCCTGTGCCATCCCGAGCTCATGAGTGACCTCCGTGGACTATCCGTGCTGCGGTCGCGACGACGCCCTCGACATCGCCGTCGTGCGGGTAGAGCAGCGCGCGCCCGGGGATGAGCCCGCGCACATTGGGCTCGAGCATGGCCTGCTCCCAGCCGGCGATGACCTCGCCGGCGCGCGCACCGGGATCGCCCCCGAGCAGCAGGATCGGCATGGTGGTCGCCGCGGCCACCTCGGCCATGCGCGGCGTCGCAGGGATCTTGAGCCAGGTGTAGGCACTGCTCGAGCCGAGCCCCGAGGCGATCGCGACGACCCGGATGAGCTCCTCGTCGCGGGTGTCGAGGTAAGCCCGGCCGGCCTCGTCCTTGAGATAGGGCAGTGGTTCCACCATGCACGCGATGCCCTGGTCGGAGAGCTTCGTCACGACCTCGCCGCACATCTCGATGGTGCGCGCGACGCCCGGATCGGTGAACTCGATGCGCAGCAGCAGTTTGCCGCCATCCAGGCCCGATGACGCGATGTGGTCGGGGTCGTACGCCGTGATCCTGTCGTCGAGCTCCCACAGTGCACCCTTGATGCCGCCGCGGTTGATGGTGCCGATAGCCAGCCGACCGTCGAGGACGCCGAGCCACGCAAGCTCCTCGAGGATGTCCGCGCTTGCCATGACGCCATCGACGCCCGGCACTGAGAGCCCACGCATGAGGTTGTCCAGCAGCGTGTAGCGATCGGCCACCGCGAGCGGGTCGCTGCCGACAGCGATCATGCCGCGTGCTGTGTGATCGGCCGCGAGGATGAGGAGGTTGCCGTCGTCACCGGCCAGGGTGCGGCGCGACCGGTCACGCAGGGCACGCTGCAGGCTCGCGGGCTCGAAGATGCGGGCATCGCATAGCGCCCGGTAGTGATCTCGGTCCAGCATCACGCCTCCATCATCCGCTCGACCTGCTCGATCGTCGGCATGGCGTCGGCGCAGGTGAGCTGGGTCGCGACATACGCACCTGCGGCGTTGGCGAACATCCCGATCTCCGGGACGGTCCACCCGCTCAGCAGTCCGTGCACCAGCGCGCCACCGAAGCCGTCTCCGGCGCCGAGCCCGCAGAGCACGTCGATGGGGAGCGGTGGGATCGTCCAGCGTCCCTCGTCTGTCGCGAGCAGCACGCCGTCGCCCCCGCGCTTGACGATCGCCAGGCGCACTCCCTCCGCCAGCAGCGCGTCGGCAGCGCGATCAGGGTCGGTCTCGCCGATCGCCACCTCGCACTCGATGCGGTTGCCGACGACGACGGTGGAGCGGCGTACGGCGGCAAGGGCGACCTCGTGCGCGGCGTCGCGATCGGGCCACATGCTCGGGCGGTAGTCGAGGTCGAGGACGACCTCGGCGCGGCGCTCGCGCAGATCGAGCCAGTCCTGGCAGCTATCAGCTGTGGTGCCCTGGGCGAGCGCGCCGAAGGAGATCCACAGCACCGGGCACTCGCGGATCACTTCGACGGGCACGTCCGACGTCGTGACCTGCGTGTCGGGGGCGGCGAGGCCGCGGTAGAAGACGATCTGCGGGTCCTCGGGGGGATCGAGTGCGGCGAGCACGACTGGGGTCTGCCCCTCGCCGGTCCCGACGTACGTCGTGTCCACGCCCCAGGAGGAGAGCTGCGCGCGGACGTAGTCGCCGAGCGCGCCTTCGCCGACCTTCGTGACGAGGGCAGCCCGGCGACCGAGGCGGGCGGCGGCGACCGCGACGTTGGTCGGCGAGCCGCCGACGGACTTGGCGAAGGTCTGGTGCTCGAGGAAGCTCGCACCCTCCTGCTGCGCGTAGAGGTCGACGCTCACGCGTCCGATGGTGACGACCTCGGGAAGCATCTACTTGCCTACGCGCGGCGCGACGGTGTCGCGCAGGTAGTCGAGTGACGTGATGACCTGCTCAATCGGGCCCTCGCCTTCGCCGGGCAAGCCGTCGGTGATGGCGGTGTCCTGCTCGATCACGTACCAGCCGTCGTAGCCACGCGACTCGAGCGCCTCGACAACCCCGGCGATGTCGACGTCGCCCTGGCCCAGTGGGGTGAAGAGGCCCTCCTGGGTGGCGGCCATGAGGGTCTTCTCGCGGGCGAGGACCGGAGGCACAAGGGACAGGTTGACGTCCTTGAGATGGACATGGCCCACGCGATCGAAAGCCTTCTTGGCGAACTCGACCGGATCCTGTCCGCCGATGGCCATGTGCCCGGTGTCGAGGCAGAAGCCGACGTCACAGCCCTCGAGCACCATGTCGATGTCGTCCTTGGTCTCCACCACCGTCTGCACGTGGGAGTGGAGGACCTGATTGAGACCGTACTCCGCGCAGATCTCGTCGACACGGGCGAACATCTCCATCATGTGCTTGCGCTCGTCGGCGTTGAGCGGCTGCGGCATCGACCAGTCCGGATCGACGACGATCGCGGAGATGAACTCCGTTGCGCCCGCGCGCTGGAAGAGGTCCGCCACGCGACGCGCCTCATTGATCGTCCACTCGCGCATCGCCGGGTCATGGAGGACGATGGGAGTGAAGCCGCCGATGAGCGTCATGTCGTACTTTGCCAGCTCGGCCTTGACGTCCTCAGGCGCCGTGGGCAGGAAGCCGGGGGCACCGAGCTCCGTGGCAGGCAGGCCGAGGCCCGACATCTCGGTGAGCACGCGCGGCGTCGGGAGCATCGCGCCCCATCCGGGGACCTCGCAGATGCCCCAGGAGATAGGGGCCGAGGCGACGCGATCGAGGAAGGCGGACATGGTGCTCCCAGAGGTCTGGTCGGGCGGTCGGGTCGGGCGGTCTGGTTGTCTGCGGTGCCCTCGCTCGGGCGGTAGACGCCGCACTCCCCGCCGCCTGAGTTGGAACGTTCCAATTCCGAGGGAAATCGTGGCACACTCCCCTCGGAGGGGCAAGCGGTCCCCGGTCGGTCGTTGTCCGGGCGCCTCGTGGCGTTCTGTGGTCGAAAACTGCTACCGGGTGGCACTTTCCGACCACAGAACGCCCGACCAGGGAAGTGCCCGGGCAGGAAGGGACGGATGATGCGGATCGTCGTTGTGGGCGCCGGGCGCATGGGCGTCATCCGGGCCGAAGACCTCGCCGCCGACGGCCGGGTCGACGAGATTGTCATCACCAACCGCAATCCCGAGCGGGCCGCGGATCTGGCTGAGCGCGTGGGCGGCACGACTACTCCCTGGGGCGAGTGGCCCGACGCCGACGCCTACGCCGTGACCACGGCCACCGACACCCATGCCGCTCTGCTCGAGCAGCTCGTGCCGCGCGGCAAGCCGCTTCTGATTGAGAAGCCGCTCGCGATGACGCTCGAGGAGACGGACGCGCTGATCGCGCTGTCCGGAGACACCACGATGCAGGTTGGCTTCCAGCGCCGCTTCGATGCGGGCCTGCGTCGTATCAGGGAGGCGATCAAGTCAGGTCGGCTTGGCACCCTCTACTCGCTCACCCTCACCGCGCATGACATCGCTCCGGGCTCACCGGAATTCATCGCGGGCAGCGGAGGCACCTTCCGCGACATGCTCGTGCACGACCTCGACCAGGCGCGCTGGCTGGGCGGATCCGATATCGCAACCGTCTACGCGACCGGCACGGTGCGCCACCATCCCGACTACGCCGCTGCGGACGACTACGACGTCGTGGCCGCCCATCTGACCCTGCAAAGTGGCGTGCCCGTGCTCATCAGCGGCACTCGGCACGACCCGGTGGGGCACGACATCCGCGCCGAAGCCTTTGGCTCGCTCGATTCCATCGCAGCAGGTCTCAATCCCCGTACGCCGCTCCATGCCGCGGACGATGGCGAGGGCGAGCGGCTCCTGGGCGCCTACCTGTCCGACGGTGCGCACCATGCCGATACCTACCGCGGATTCATGGACCGATTCCGCGCGGCCTTCACCGCGGAGACGTCGGCCTTCGTCGACGTCGTGCGCGGAGAGCGAGCCAACCCGTGCACGCCTTCCGACGCACGCGCCGCATTGGCGGCGGCCATTGCATGCGACGTGTCCGCACATGAGGGGCGTGTCGTGGAGATGGCCGAGATCGGCTGATGTGGTGACGACCTCTGAGACACCGACCGGGCTGTCGCCCACGTCTCCGTCCGGCCTGCAGACTCGGCGTCCGACGCTGCATGACGTTGCTGCGCGCGCCGGTGTCTCCAAGTCGCTCGTCTCACTTGCACTGCAGGGCTCGCCCAAGGTTGCGCCCGCAAGCCGTGAGGCAATCCTCGCGGCGGCCGATGAACTTGGCTACCGCCCCAACCGCACGGCCAGCAGCCTCGTGCGCCAGCGCACGCACACCATCGGCGTACACATCCTCGATCTGCACAACCCGGTCTTCGCCGAGATCCTCGACGGTGTCCAAGAGGCCGTCCGACGCAACGGCTACTCCACGCTCCTCGTCACCGGCAACGCCGACCCCGCGACGGAGCGCACCGAGATCACCCGGCTGCTCGAGTCACGCGTCGAAGGACTCGTCCTCATTGCTCACCGCCTCTCAGATGAGGCTCTGTCGGCGATCGCCCGCGAGGTGCCGACCGTAGTCGTGACCTGGCGTACTGACGGGATCGCGGGGCTCGACTCGGTGGCCGGCGACGATGTCGCCGGAGCTCGACTGGCGGTAGACCATCTCGTCACGCTTGGGCACTCGCGCATTGCACACGTCTCGGGTGGTGACAACCGCATCGCGCTGCAGAGGCGCGCCGGCTATGAGCGGGCGATGGCTGACCATGCGCTGGCGCCGCTGGTCGTAGACGGCGCATTCACTGAGCAGGGTGGGTACGTCGGCGCCGAGACCGCGGTTGGCGCGGGCGCGACGGCGCTCGTCGTGGCCAACGACCTCGCGGCCATCGGTGCACTCGCGGCGCTGCGCGCCCGAGGCCTACGCGTGCCGGACGACGTGTCTGTCGTCGGCTACGACGGCATGCGGTTGCTCGACTCCCTGGACCTCACGACCGTGGCGCAGCCGCTGGCGGAGATGGGGCGCGTGGCTGCCGACCTGCTCATCAAGCGCATCGACGTTCCCGACACCCCGTCAACCCACCGCCGCGTCGAGACGCGGCTCGTCGCGCGCGGGAGCTCCGGAATGGCCCCTACCCACGCTCGGGGACGACAAGCGGCGGAGCCTTGGAGCAGCTCGACATGACTCCGGAGTCGACTCCTTGGCGAAGGGCAGCCGCTCGTAGGTCTTGTCGCCCTTGGCGGACTGCGATGTCACCGGCGTCGGCGCTGGACGTCGAACGCTAGGTCTCGCGATCGAGCGGGCGCCAGGGTGCTGGCACGGTCCTCCGCCGTGTCGGCTCGACCGAGTTAGCCCCGCCGGCCACGGGACTAACCGCCGATTCCCGGCACCTTCACGCTGGGCAACTCGGGCAGATCGGGGAGTTTGCGCACGAGCCGACCGGCGAGCGAGGCAATCTGCATGCCGATCGTGATGGCGATGATCGATGCGCCGAAGATGAGGATGATCGAGGCATTGCTGTCGAGATTGAGATCGTCGAACGACGGCAGCGAGCTCGTCAGCGCAGGGGAGGCCACGCTGGTGGCCTGGGCAGTCGGATCGTCGGTCGTGCCGGTCACGGCCTCGGTCAGCGCGACCAGTCCGAGTGACCCCGGCACGAGCAGCCAGAAGACGGGCGCGAAGAGCACGAAGGCCGGCGTACCTCGCCGACTGCGGTCCTGGATGACGATCGCGATGAAGAGCGCCACCGCAGCCGCCACGCCCGCGGCCACCACGGAGTCGAGCAACCATGACACGCCCTGCTGCACGCTGAAGGCGATGAGCAGCAAGATCACCACGGACGTGAGCGCCCCGCGCGGCTCGTTGAAGGCCAGGGCCTGGCCGATCGCATAAACGGCGGCTCCCAGCCATGCCACCCACAGGGGGAGCCGCTGGTCGGTGAGATCGCCCAGGTCGTACGGCGACACGCTCGCCAGGAGTGCTCCGACGAGCACCCCGAAGGTGAGCACGAGGATCTGCACGAGCGAGGCGATCAGGCGCGAGGCGCCGGAGACGACGTGGCCGCTGGCCAGCTCTTGCGTCGCGCGCGTGAGCGCGGCACCGGGGATGAGCGTGATGAGAGGCGCGGCCACGACACGGATGGGTTGAACGTCCTGGTCGATGAGGGAGCCGAAGCCGAAGACGGCGAAGGCGCACAGCATCGCGGCGAGAGGCGGCACGAGCGGTGCGACGTTGGGCCGACTGCGCGTGAAGGTGACCATGATCCCCACGAGCAGTCCGAGCACCGCGGCCATGCCCACGCCCCACAGACTGACGCGGAAGACCAGGGCGAAGCCTGTGGACGCTACGCCGTAGCCGAGGATCGACGCCCAGAGGGGGAAGCGAGGCCGCTTATTCGGGAGGTCGTCGAGTTCGCGCGTGCCGGTGCGCAGGTCGATCTCATGGTGCCGCGCGCGCGTGGCGATGTCGTGCACCTCCGCCGCCTGGTCGAGGCGAAGGGTGTCGTTGCCCTCGGGGATGATCCGGGCACGCCCGACGAGCGGGTCGTCGACCAGCACGGCATTGGGGAGTACGAAGATGCCGAGGTCAGGGCGACCGTAGGCGCGCGCGACGGCATCGAGTGAGCTCGTGACGTCATCGACGGGATAGCCCGCAGCGAGCTGCGCCTTGCCGAGGGCGAGGATGAACTCCTCGAGGTCCACGGACTGGCGTCGGGCCTCTTCGTCGGGACCCTCGTGCTCGGCACGGCCGACCTGGTCGGGACCCGCGGCGCCGTGGGGGTCATCGCCTGGATCGGCCCGGTCGGTCACGGGGACAGCCTGCCAGGAGGTAGCGTCACGGGCGTGCCCGAAGCGCCGTTCCGCCACGATCCGACGTACCGGCCCATCATCGGTGTCGCCAGGGGGGTCTTCGGCGGCCTGGGCATCCGCTTCGACATCGTCGGAGAGGAGAACATCCCCCTCGAGGGCGGCGCGCTCCTGTCGATGAACCACACGAGCTTCCTGGACTTCGCGCTCGGCGGCATGCCAGCGCATCTGCGCGGCAAGCGGCTCGTGCGCTACATGGCCAAGGACGCGGTGTTCTCGCACTGGCTGGGCGGTCCGCTCATGCGCGGCATGCGCCACATCCCCGTCGACCGCGAGCACGGAAGCCAGTCGTTCCGCGATGCGGTCACCTATCTCAAGG
>VGBQ01000026.1 GCA_016870425.1 Actinomycetota bacterium
CTGTCCGGTGAGACAAGCGTGGGTGAGCATCCGGCGCTGGCTGTCGCCACGATGGCCCGCATCATCGCGCACGTCGAGGACAACGCCCTCGAGCGTCTCGTGCCCTTGCCTCCGGATCCTCCGGGCTCGACCGCGCGCGCGCTGACGAAGGCGGCGGTCGACGTGGCTCGCGCGGTGAGCGCGGCGAGTCTGATCCCCTTCACGGAGACTGGCTCATCGGCCAGGCTCATCGCTCGCTGGCGCACGCCCGCGCCGATCCTGGCCTTCACCCCCAACCCGCGGGTGCGCAGTCAACTTGCGCTGGTCTGGGGCGTCGAGACCTTCCTCGTCCCTTCCGTGATGCACACCGACGACATGGTCGTGCAGGTCGACCGGGCGCTGCTCGACATCGGACGAGTGACCTACGGTGATCGGGTCGTCATCGTGGCGGGGGTCCCCCCGGGCATCCCCGGCACGACCAATGGCATGCGTGTCCACCTGATCGGCAGCGGGGGCAAGGGCGGCGGGGTGTAGGTTCCCGCCCATGTTCTCGTCAGGCATGTGGGAGGCCGCGCTCTTCGGGGCGATCGCACAGTCCGCGCTCATTGTGGGCGCCCTGCTGGTGTGGAAGTTCCCCGGCATGAAGAAGCCGGTCATCGTCGGTGCCCTCATGGCCTTCGGTGCCGGGGCCGTCATCTCGGCAGTCGCTGTCGACCTGGTCGCCGTGTCCTATGACGAGGCCGGGGCCGGCCCGACCGCGCTCGGTATCGGCATCGGGTGCCTGATCTACTTCGGGATCATCGCTCTACTCGAGCGCAAGGGCGACGACGAGCAGCCCGGCGAGCTCCTCGAGGCGCAGGTGGCCGCGGCGGCGAGCGGCCACGGTGAGGGCGAGGTCCACGGAGCCTCCCCCAAGGAGGCCAGGAATCTCACGATCGGCATGGTGATCGACGGGGTCCCCGAGTCGGTGGCCGTAGGCCTCACCTTGCATACGGCCACCGTGGGCGTCTCGGCTGCCCTCGTCGGATCCATCTTCATTTCGGCCATCCCCGAGGCCATCGGCATCGCCGCTGCACTCCTGGCTGGCGGCATGGCCATGGGCAAGGTCCTCCTGCGCTTCTCCTCCATCGTCGTCATCGGCGCGGTCTTCGCCGCGGTCGGCTACTCCCTGCTCTACGGGGCATCGGACTCCCTCCAGGCGATCATTCAGTCGATCGCCGCCGGGGCCCTCCTCGTCGTGGTGATCAACGAGATGATCCCGATCGCCGTGCGGAGCGTGAAGGCCTGGGCAGGCGTGATCGGAGCCGCCGGCTTCGTCTTCTCGGCCGCCCTGACGTGGGCTGCCGGGGGCTGATCACCCCGGCACGCCGCTGCGCGCACCCCGGCACGCCAGTGGGAGTGCCGCTCGGGCTCACTTCTCTTGCGCCGCTGAGCCCGGCACCGCTGCTGAGGACCATCTCGCAATTCCTTCGCCCGGTGGGCCATCCCGAGCCCAGCATGGGCCGCAGTCCGGCACGGGCCTCCGCCCAGCTCGGCCTGAGCGGAGGGGGTCGGGTGTGTCGCCGGGCCGGCCGGAAGCCTTCCGCTAGGGTCAGGGCCGACATCCTTTAACGACCCGTCCGGTGAGGCGGGGAAGGAGGTCGGCCGTGATGGCTGCCCGCACGCCCCCTGGGGTCCGCGTCCTCGACGCCGATGACATCTCTCGCATCGTCAGCCGTATCGCCCATGAAATCCTCGAGCACGCGCAGGGCGCGCACGACGTCATCGTGCTCGGGATTCAGACGCGGGGTGTCCCGCTGGCTCAGCGCATCGCGTCGCGAATGACCCAGATCGAAGGCGTGCCGGTGCCCGTGGGTTCACTCGACATCACGATGTACCGCGACGACCTGCGTCTGCGCGGTGCCAGGCCGCTGCACGCCACCGAGGTGCCGAGCGAGGGTGTCGACGGACGCCTTGTCGTGCTGGTCGACGATGTCCTCTTCTCCGGTCGCACGGTGCGTGCCGCGCTCGACGCCATCAACGACATCGGTCGTCCCCGGGCTGTCCAGCTCGCTGTCCTCGTCGACCGGGGGCATCGGGAGCTGCCCCTGCGCGCAGACTACGTCGGCAAGAACATCCCTACTTCTCGGGACCAGGCTGTGCGGGTGCGCATCCACGAACTCGATGGAGTCGATGAGGTCGTGGTCGAGGGATGAACAAGCACCTGCTGAGTGCGGCTGATCTCACGCGCGATGACGCTGTCGCGATCCTTGACACTGCGGTCGAGCTCGCGCGGGTGTCCGATCGGACCGTCAAGAAGCTCCCGACGCTGCGGGGGCGCACCGTGGTCAACCTCTTCTTCGAGGATTCGACCCGCACCCGCATCTCCTTCGAGGCGGCGGCCAAGCGACTCTCGGCCGACGTCATCACCTTCAGCGCCAAGGGCTCGAGCGTGTCCAAGGGCGAGAGTCTGAAGGACACGGCGTTGACCCTCGAGGCCATGGGTGCCGACGCCATCGTCGTGCGCCACGGAGCGAGCGGGGCGCCGCATCGGCTCGCACACTCGGGCTGGATCGACGGGGTCGTCGTCAACGCGGGCGACGGCACGCACGAGCATCCGACGCAGGCACTGCTCGACGCCTACACGCTGCGCCACCATCTCTCCTCCGACGAGGGGGCTCTCGACGGGCGCCATGTCGTGATCGTGGGTGACGTCCTGCATAGCCGGGTGGCGCGGTCCAATGTGCTCCTGCTGCACACCCTCGGTGCCCGCGTGACGCTCGTGGCCCCCCCCACCCTGATGCCCGTCGGAGTCGAGTCCTGGCCCTGTGGCATTTCCTATGACCTGGACGCGGCACTGCCGGGTGCCGATGCCGTCATGATGCTGCGCGTGCAGGCTGAACGCATGAATGCGGCGTACTTCCCCTCCGCCAATGAATACTCCCGGCGCTACGGCCTGGACGTGCGCCGTTCGGATCTGCTCGCCGATGGTGGAATCGTCATGCACCCCGGCCCGATGAATCGCGGCATGGAGATCACGGCGGAAGTCGCCGATGGCCCGAGGTCGGTCATCGTGGAGCAGGTCACCAACGGCGTGCACGTGCGCATGGCGGTCCTCTATCGCCTGCTCGGTGCCGCGGATGTGATCGGAGAGGCGTCATGACGACCGTCCTGCGCAATGTGCGCCCCTACGGCGAGGACGCGGTGGACATCACCATGCGCGACGGACTGATCTCGGCTATCGAGCCGGCGGGTACCCAGCCGGCCGCTGAGGGGATCGACGGGCGAGGCCTGGTCCTCCTGCCGGGTTTCGTCGACCTGCACACCCATCTGCGTGAGCCTGGTCGTGAAGACGCCGAGACCATCGCCACCGGCACCGCGGCGGCGGCGCTCGGTGGCTTCACCGCCGTGCATGCCATGGCCAACACCAACCCCGTCGCCGACACGGCCGGGGTCGTCGAGCAGGTGTGGCGGCGCGGCATCGAGGCCGGCCACTGCGATGTCCACCCCGTCGGTGCCGTGACCGTGGGCCTGCAGGGGGAGCGCCTCGCGGAGCTGGGCGCGATGGCGGATTCGGCCGCGAGGGTGCGCATCTTCAGTGATGACGGGGTGTGCGTCAGCGACCCCGTGCTCATGCGTCGCGCGCTGGAATACGTGAAGGCATTCGACGGTGTGATCGCTCAGCACGCCCAGGATCCACGCCTGACCGAGGGCGCTCAGATGAATGAAAGCGAGCTCTCCGGAGTGCTCGGGCTTCGGGGCTGGCCCGCAGTGGCCGAGGAGGCGATCATTGCGCGCGACCTGCTGCTGGCACAGCATGTGGGCTCGCGGGTGCACATCTGCCACCTGTCGACGCGCGGCTCCGTCGAGATCGTCCGTTGGGCCAAGGAGCGGGGAGTGGAGGTCACGGCAGAGGTGACCCCGCACCATCTGATCCTCACGGAGGAACTCGCCCGCACCTACGATCCCCGCTACAAGGTCAACCCGCCCCTGAGGACCGCCGACGATGTCGAAGCGGTCCGCGAGGGCCTGGAGGACGGCACGATCGACGTGGTCGCGACCGATCATGCTCCCCATGCCCGCGAGGACAAGGACTGCGAGTGGGCTGCCGGTGCCTTCGGCCTGCTCGGACTCGAGACGGCGTTCTCCGTCGTCTTCGAGACGATGGTCGCCACGGGGCGCCTCGACTGGCGGCAGCTCGCCGACCGCATGTCCGAGCGCCCCGCTCGAATCGGCAGGGTCATCGATCAGGGCCGGCCCGTGGCGGTGGGAGAGCCGGCGAGCCTGGTGGTGGTGGATCCTCACGCGACGTGGACGGTCGACCCCTCGCGCTCAGCGTCCCGCAGTGCCAACACCCCCTTCCTCTCCCGCGAGATGCGCGGGGCCGTCGTGCACACGCTCCTGCGAGGACGCCCGACCGTGATCGATGGAAGCCTCGCGCCATGAGGTGGGACTGGCTCCTGGCCGCGGCGCAGCCATCGTCCGCTCCCGTCACCCAGTGGCCGCTGCGCATCGCCCTCGTCCTCGTCGTTGTGGCCGTGATCGCCCTGGTCCTCCTGGGTATGCGAGCGGGTTGGCGCCGACGGGCCCGGCTTCAGGCCGACCTGCCAGCGCCGGCTCTGCCTCCGTCGACATCCTTGGCGTCCGTCGTGGGCCCGGTGCCGGGCGTGTTCCTGGGCTCGACCGCGCACGGTGACTGGCTGGACCGGATCGTCGTACACGACCTCGGAGTGCGCAGCAGGGCTACGGCCGAGGTCGGCGCACAGGGGATTGCGCTGCGTCGCCAGGGCGCTCGCGATGTGTTCATCCCCGCCGAGGCCCTGCACGATGCCCAGACCGGCCGCGGGATCGCGGGCAAGGCCTACGAGCGCGATGGGGTGCTCGTCCTCACCTGGGAGCTGGGTGGCAGGCTGGTGGACACCGGTTTCCGCGCCGACGTCGGCGACGAGCAGGGGGAGCTCCACGAAGCCATCCTCGGCCTCGCGGCCGAGCACGGACGAGCAGGAGAGGGGCTGCGATGACATCTCCCGCACTCCTTGTCCTCGAGGACGGGCGCGTCTTCCGCGGCCGTTCCTTCGGCGCCGTCGGGCAGGCACTGGGCGAGGCGGTCTTCTCGACCGGGATGACCGGCTACCAAGAGACCTTGACGGACCCGTCCTACCGGGGCCAGGTGGTCGTCATGACCGCCCCGCATGTCGGCAACACCGGCATGAACGACGAGGATCCGGAGTCACGCAGGATCTGGGTGGCGGGCTACGTCGTGCGCGATCCATCGCCGGTGCCGTCCAACTGGCGATCACGTCGCACGCTGGAGGAGGACCTGGTCGCATCCGGGGTGGTGGGTGTGCGCGACATCGATACGCGCGCGCTGACCCGCCACCTGCGCGACCGCGGTGCGATGCGCGTGGGCATCTTCAGCGGCAGTGCCGCTGAGGTGCCCGAGGACCAACTCGTGGCCAGGGTGCTGGCTTCGCCGCCGATGGCCGGCTGCGACCTCACCGACGAGGTCACTGCCGACCAGGCGTACGTCGTACCCGCCCTGGGCGAGGAGAGATTCGTCGTGGCCGCGGTTGACCTCGGGATCAAGTCGATGACGCCCCAGCGCATGGCGGAGCGGGGCATGACGGTGCACGTGCTCCCGGCGGATGTCACCGCGGAGGAGATGCTGGCCCGCGGGCGCGACGGTGTCTTCTTCTCCAACGGCCCGGGGGACCCCGCGGTCGCTGAACACGCGGTCTCGCTCATGCGCGCTGCCCTGGAGGCCCGCCGGCCCGTCTTCGGCATCTGCTTCGGCCACCAGATGCTGGGCCGAGCCCTGGGCTTCGGCACCTACAAGCTGCGCTTCGGGCACCGCGGCATCAACCAGCCCGTGCAGGATCTGGCGAGCGGACGCGTGGCGGTCACGGCCCACAACCACGGCTTTGCCGTCGACGCCCCGGTCGGCGAGAAGATCGCGACGGCCTTCGGGGCCGTCGAGGTGAGCCATGTCTGCCTCAACGATGGGGTGGTCGAGGGCCTGCGGTGCCTCGACGTTCCCGCCTTCAGCGTGCAGTACCACCCGGAGGCTGCCGCAGGCCCGCACGACGCCGCGGATCTCTTCGACGACTTCGCCCATCTCATGGCACGTGCGAGTGCAGACGCGGGAGAGGTGCGCTGATGGCGCGCCGCGACGACATCTCGTCGGTCCTGGTCATCGGGTCCGGTCCCATCGTGATCGGCCAGGCATGTGAGTTCGACTACTCGGGGACCCAGGCCTGCCGGGTCCTCAAGGCTGAGGGGATCCGCGTGATCCTGGTCAACTCCAACCCCGCCACGATCATGACCGACCCGGAGTTCGCCGATGCGACGTACGTCGAACCCATCACCCCGGAGTACGTCGAACGGATCATCGAGCGCGAGCGCCCCGATGCACTGCTGGCCACCCTCGGCGGGCAGACCGCGCTCAACGCCGCCATGGCACTCCACCGGGCCGGTGTCCTCGACAGGTACGGGGTGGAGTTGATCGGTGCGGACGTCCAGGCGATCGAGCGCGGGGAGAATCGCGAGCTCTTCCGCGGGATTGTGGAGCAGGTCGGTGCGCAGAGCGCGCGATCGGCCATCTGCCACACCATCGAGGACTGCCTGGCCGCGGTGGAATCACTCGGATATCCCGTGGTCGTGCGCCCGTCCTTCACCATGGGCGGGGCCGGGTCGGGGATGGCCTACGACGAAGCGGACCTCCTGCGCATCGCGGGCACAGGGCTCCAGGCAAGTCCGACGCACGAGGTGCTTCTCGAGGAGTCCATCCTGGGTTGGAAGGAGTACGAACTCGAACTGATGCGGGACCGCAGCGACAACGTCGTGGTCGTGTGCTCGATCGAGAACCTCGATCCGATGGGTGTCCACACGGGGGACTCCATCACCGTCGCCCCGGCACTCACCCTCACCGATCGCGAGTACCAACGCATGCGCGACGTCGCGATCGACATCATCCGCGCGGTCGGGGTGGACACCGGGGGCTGCAACATCCAGTTTGCCGTCAATCCCGTCGACGGTCGGCTCATCGTCATCGAGATGAACCCCCGTGTGTCCCGGTCGTCCGCGCTGGCGTCGAAAGCGACAGGATTCCCCATCGCCAAGATCGCCGCACGCCTGGCGATCGGCTACACCCTTGACGAGATCCCCAACGACATCACCCGGGAGACCCCCGCCTCCTTCGAGCCCACCCTCGACTACATCGTGGTCAAGGTGCCGCGTTTCGCCTTCGAGAAGTTCCCGCAGGCTGACCCCACCCTCACGACGACGATGAAGTCTGTCGGCGAGGCCATGGCGATCGGGCGCAACTTCACGGAGGCGCTCCAGAAGGCCCTGCGATCCCTCGAGCGACCCGAGGCGGTCTTCGCCTGGCCCGCGACCGTCGATCGATCCGCTCTCATGGCGTCCATCGCCACACCCCACGACGGGCGGCTCCGCGAGGTGCAGCAGGCCCTGTGGGCCGGGGCGACCATCGAGGAGGTGCACGAGGCCACCGGAATCGATCCGTGGTTCCTCGCGCAGATCGAGATGATCAACGACCTCGCGGATCGGGTGCGCGATGCGGGTCGATGCGAGCCCGACCTGCTGCGTGAGGCCAAGCGCCACGGCTTCTCTGATGCGCAGTTGGCCGGGCTTCTTGGCCTCGCTGAGCTGCAGGTGCGCGAGCAGCGTCACGCCTGGGGGATCCGGCCTGTCTTCAAGACCGTCGACACGTGCGCGGCCGAGTTCGCTGCCCGCACTCCCTACCACTACTCGTCGTACGACGAGGAAACCGAAGTCGAGGCGAGCGATCGACGCAAGGTCATCATCTTGGGGTCGGGACCCAATCGGATCGGCCAGGGGATCGAGTTCGACTATTCGTGCGTGCACGCATCGCTCACCCTGCGCGAGGCCGGCTACGAGACCATCATGGTCAACTGCAATCCCGAGACGGTGTCGACCGACTACGACACCTCCGACCGGCTGTACTTCGAGCCGCTCACGCTCGAGGACGTCCTGGAGGTCGTGTACGCCGAATCCGCGAGCGGTCAACTCGCCGGCGTGATCGTCCAGCTCGGGGGCCAGACCCCGCTGGGCCTGGCGAAGGGCTTGCAGGACGCCGGGGTGCCGATCGTGGGCACCTCACCCGCGGCCATCCACCTCGCGGAGGACCGGGCGGAGTTCGGCGCGCTGCTCACGCGGGCCGCGCTGCCCGCCCCGAGGTTCGGCACGGCGTTCTCCTTCGAGGAGGCCCGCGGGATCGCGGAGGAGATCGGCTATCCCGTGCTCGTGCGCCCCTCGTATGTGCTGGGTGGCCGCGGCATGGAGATCGTCTACGACGAGCAGATGCTCCGCGACTACCTCGTCCGGGCCGCGCAGATCAACCCCGAGCACCCGGTGCTCGTCGATCGCTTCCTCGACGACGCCGTCGAGATCGACGTTGATGCTCTCTTCGATGGCACCGACCTCTACCTCGGTGGAGTGATGGAGCACATCGAGGAGGCGGGAATCCACTCGGGGGATTCCGCGTGCGCGCTTCCCCCGGTCTCCCTGGGCCCACGCGAGATCGAGCGCATTCGCGAGTCGACACGCGCGCTTGCCGAGGGCATCGGGGTGCGTGGTCTGCTGAATGTGCAGTACGCCCTTGCGGGCGGGGTGCTGCACGTCCTCGAGGCCAATCCCCGGGCCTCGCGCACCGTGCCTTTCGTGTCCAAGGCCACGGCCGTCCCGCTGGCCAAAGCAGCCGCGCGCATCATGCTCGGGGAGAGCATCGCCGACCTGCGCCGCGAGGGAGTGCTCCCCGCTGACGGGGATGGAGCAACTCTGCCTCCGGGCACCCCGATCGCGGTCAAGGAGGCCGTCCTGCCCTTCGGCCGCTTCCACGGGGTCGACACCGTCCTGGGACCGGAGATGCGCTCGACGGGCGAGGTGATGGGCATCGACATGGACTTCGGCGCGGCGTTCGCGAAGTCCCAGGACGCTGCCTATTCCGGTGGCCTGCCGACCAGTGGCCGGGTCTTCGTCTCCGTCGCCGATCGCGACAAGCGTGCCATGATCTTCCCTCTCAAACGGCTGTCCGATCTCGGGTTCGAGATCGTCGCGACCGAGGGGACGGCCGAGGTGCTGCGCCGGCACGGGCTCAAGGTGGGCTTCCTCCGCAAGCAGCGCGAAGGCACCGGCCCGCAAGGCGAGCCGACGACCGTCGACGCGATCATGGCGGGAGATATCGACCTCATCATCAACACACCATTCGGCGTGGGTCCGCGCCTGGACGGCTATGAGATTCGCACCGCGGCGGTGCTCAAGGGCGTGCCGTGTATTACGACGATCCAGGGTTTGGCGGCCACCGTCCTCGGGATCGAGTCGCTGATGCCCGGCGGGGAGTCCGACCGCGGTCTCGGCGTACGTTCCCTGCAGGAATACGCCGAGGACCTCGGCCGACTGCGTGCCCCAGGAGGTGGCTAATGCCAGTGCAGGTGAGAGGTGAGGTCGTATCGGTGCGTCGCGCCGGTCAGTACCACGTGCTGACGGTGACGGCGCCCGGAGTTCCCGAGGTGGCACGTCCGGGCAACTTCGCCACCCTCGCCATCGGCGACCTTGACTCGTCGGGCCTGCTGCTGCGCCGAGCATTCTCGATCCACGGCGTGCAGTCGCGGGGGATCTACGGCGGCACCATCGACCTGGTCATTGCCGACTCTGGACCGGGCACCCACTGGCTCACTCAGCGACGTCGGGGCGACGTCCTGGACATCGTTGCTCCCCTCGGGCGCCCCTTCGCGCTGCCGCGCGATCCCGTGTCCTGCCTCCTCGTCGGCGGTGGCTACGGCTCCGCTCCGCTGGTGTTCCTCGCCGAGGCCTTGCGCGAACGCGGTTGCCGGGTTGACGTGATGCTGGGGGCTGCGACGGAGGAAAAGCTCTTCGGGGTGCTTGAGGCCAAGCGCATCGCCTCGACGGTCACGATCACCACCGATGACGGATCCATGGGCGAGGCGGGCCTGGTGACGGACTCCCTGCGCGCGGCGATCGACCGGGCCGCGACCGACGTGGTCTATGCCTGCGGCCCCATGGGCATGCTCGCGGCGGTGGCCGACATCGCTACCGAGGCGGGCGTCTACAGCCAGTGCGCGGTCGAAGAGTCCATGGCGTGCGGGATCGGCGTATGCATGACGTGCGTGCTCCCCGTCATCGGAGACGATGGGGTCACCCGGATGCTGCGCTCCTGCGTCGAGGGCCCTGTCTTCCGAGGCGACCGCGTCCGGTGGGATGACGTGGGCACGATCCCGAGTGACACCTGGGGTGCACCGGTCGAGGAGGGGAGGCAGCGATGACCCGAGCAGTCGTGCGCCACACGACAGGGCCCGCCGCCGTGCCCGCCATCGACATGTCCACGCGCCTGGGTTCGGTAGGGCTCCCGAGCCCGGTGCTCACAGCCTCCGGCTGTGCCGCGTCCGGACGCGAGCTCGACGAGTTCTTCGACATCACCTCGATCGGTGCCGTCGTCACCAAGAGCATCATGCTCGAGCCGCGCTCGGGCCGCGCGACCCCGCGTATGGCGGAAACCCCGAGCGGGATGCTCAACTCGATCGGCCTGCAGGGACCGGGCATCCACGCGTTCCTCGACAGGGACCTCGCTTGGCTGCGCGAGCGGGGAGCGCGCGTCATCGTCTCGATTGCCGGAGGCACCACCCAGGAGTTCGAGGAGCTAGCACGCATCCTGCGCGATCACGGCGGCTTTGACGCCCTCGAGGTCAACATCTCCTGCCCCAACGTCGCTGACCGTGGACAGGTCTTCGCGTGTCGTGCGGATTCGGCCGCGGGTGTCATCGGCGGCGTGCGGCGGTCGACGGACCCGGACATCCCGGTCTTCGCCAAACTGTCACCCGATGTCACGGACCTCGGGACGATCGCGCTGGCATGCGTCCGTGCAGGAGCCGATGGCCTCTCCCTCATCAACACGACACTGGGCATGGTCATCGACGTGGACACCATGCGCCCGGCCCTGGCCGGAGTCACCGGGGGGCTTTCCGGTCCGGCGATTCGCCCGATCGCCGTCCGCTGCGTCTGGCAGGTCCGCGACGTACTCCCGGAGATCCCGCTCATTGGCATGGGAGGCATCCGCAACGGCTCGGACGCCTTCGAATTCATCCTCGCGGGAGCCGATGCGGTGTCCGTCGGCACGGTGGTCTTCCATGACCCGTCAGCGCCTGCCCGTGTGCACGCCGAGCTGGCGAGCATCGCGGCTGATCGCGGATTCGCGCGCCTGCGCGACGCCGTCTCCTACGCCCATCGCGAAGCCGATCCGGTGCCCGAAGACGCCGCCGGCGACGATCTGTCCCTCCCGGAGTGGGTGTGAGCCGCGCTCCTATCGCCGTGGCCCTCGATGCTCCCGATCGGGAGACCCTGAGCGCCTGGGCTCGTGCGGTCGGTCCCCATGTGAGCACGCTCAAGGTGGGCCTCGAGGCGTATCTGCGCGACGGGCACGCCGCCGTGGAGGCAGCGCGTGCCGCCGCGCCTGACTGTGCGATCTTCCTCGATCTGAAGTTTCATGACATCCCCGCCACGGTGTCCGGGGCGGCCCGAGCCGTCGCTGACCTCGCACCCGACTACCTCACCGTGCACGCGTCCGGTGGTCCCGCGATGGTGGCGGCAGCCGCTGAGGCGCTGCCACGCACGCGAGTGGTTGCCGTGACGGTGCTCACCTCGCTGACCACCCAGGACCTGCACGACCTCAATCTCCTCGGCCCGGGAGTGGACTCGGCGGGAGACCTCGCGGTGCGCCTCGCCGTCGCCGCGGCGGATGCTGGTGCACGCGCAGTGGTGTGCTCGCCGGAGGAGGTGGGGGACGTGCGCGCAGCCCTCGGCGACCGCGACGTCGTGCTCATCACCCCGGGTGTGCGGCCTGCTGGAGCAGCGATGGGGGATCAGCGGCGCGTGGCGACCCCCCGCGAGGCACTATCCCGCGGAGCGGATCTGCTGGTCATCGGCCGCCCGATCACGGGCGCCGCGGACGTCGGCGCCGCCGCCGCAGCTATCGCGCGGGATCTCCTCGATGGCTGAGCAGCCATCGCTGGACGAGGAGGCACGCGCCCGCGGGCGCCAACTCGCACTGCAGGCGCGACGGCGCCGGGCCCAGATCAAGCGGGACCTTGCGGACGGAGGCTCCGTGCGTGAGGTCATCGCCCTGCGCGACGTGGATCCCGCCGTGGCGCGCATGCGGGCACGTGAACTCGTAGAGGCGTGTCCGGGCATCGGGCCTGCGCGCGCGACGCGGCTGCTGGCGGATTGCCACGTCGCTGAGTCACGTCGACTGCGTGGGCTGGGCGAGCACCAGGTGGCCGCTCTCATTGCCGCCCTGGAGGGCGGTGGCGCTGGCCGAGGCCGCCTCCTGGTGCTCTCGGGCCCGTCGGGAGTGGGCAAGTCCAGTGTCGTCGCGCGGCTGCGAGCGCTGCGTCCGGAGTTGATTTTCTCCGTGTCCGCCACGACGCGTCCACCCCGCGAAGGCGAGGTCGACGGAGCGCACTATCGCTTCGTGGATCGCGCCACCTTCGAGTCCATGATTGCTCGGGGGCAGTTGCTGGAGTGGGCGGAGTTCGCCGGGCACCTGTATGGCACCCCCGCAGCGCCGGTTGACGAGGCGCTCGCCGCAGGCACCGACGTACTCCTCGAGATCGAGTTGCACGGCGCGCGGCAGGTGCGCGACAGCGCCGCCGGAGCCCTGCGGGTCTTCCTGGCACCCCCCTCGTGGGAGGTGCTGGTGGAGCGGCTCCAGGGCCGGCGCACCGAGTCGGAGGATGTCATCGAGCGCCGGCTGGAGACGGCCCGCGTGGAGCTTGCCGCCGAGCCGGAATTCGACCACACGGTGGTCAACGATTCGGTCGATGAGGCGGCCGCCGCCGTCCTCGACCTGCTCGACCGGGCCGCACCGCTCGCAGCACCCTGAGGCAGGGGTAGACTTCCCCACGGTGGCGCCGCCGCGCGCTCCCGTCCACCCCGTGTCATCCACTGGTGAGAGGTCGACCATGTCAGCGTCCGTGCGCCCCGAGGGCATCATCCATCCGCCCATCGACGACCTGCTCGCCAAGTCCGACTCGAAGTACTCCCTGGTCATCTACGCCGCGAAGCGGGCGCGCCAGATCAACGCCTACTACTCCCAACTGGGAGAGGGGCTGCTGGAGTACGTCGGCCCGCTCGTCGAGACGCACGTGCAGGAGAAGCCCCTGTCGATCGCGCTGCGCGAGATCGACGCGGGCCTGCTCACCTCCGAGCCCTACGACCCCGCAGCCGAGGTTGCTGTCGCGGTCGTGGAGGAGGAGCTGACCTGAGCGCGCGCGTCCTCCTCGGCGTCTCGGGGGGCATCGCCGCGTACAAGGCGTGCACCCTGCTGAGGATCCTGCGCGAGGCCGGCCACGACGTCCGCGTCGTCCCGACGTCTTCGGCGCTGCGCTTCGTCGGTGCGCCGACCTGGGAGGCGCTGTCGGGTCACGTGGTGAGCGACTCGGTGTGGTCCGACGTTCCCGCTGTCCCGCACGTGAGCCTGGGCCGCTGGGCCGATGTCGTCGTCGTCGCTCCGGCGAGTGCCAATCTGTTGGCCCGTGCGGCTGCGGGCATGTCGGATGACCTCCTCACCGCGTCGCTGCTCACCGCGACCGGGCCGGTCATCATGGCGCCGGCCATGCACACCGAGATGTGGGAGCACCCCGCGACACGGGCCAACGTCGCCACCCTGCGCAGCAGGGGCGTCCAGGTGATCGAGCCAGCCGTGGGCCGCCTCACTGGCGCCGACTCCGGTGCCGGGCGTCTGCCCGAGCCTGATGACATCGCTCGTCTCGTCGAGGATGCCTTGCAGCCCCCCGCCCGCGATCTGCTCGGACGCCACGTCCTGGTGTCCGTGGGTGGCACGCGCGAGGACCTCGACCCCGTGCGATTCCTCGGCAATCGATCTAGTGGGCGCCAGGGATTCGCGGTCGTCGAACGCGCCCTCGCCCGCGGCGCGGAGGTCACCGCCGTGGTGGGCACCGTCGAGGTTGCACCTCCCCCCGGTGCGCGTGTCATCGCGGCGACGAGCGCCGCCTCGATGCGCGAGTCGATGCTGGCTGAGCAGGCGCGGGCCGATGTCATCGTCATGGCTGCGGCCGTCGCTGACTTTGCACCCGAGCGGACGGAGGCGATCAAGATCAAGAAGGTCGATGACCGCGATCCCGATCCGATTCGCCTGGTCCGCAACCCGGACATCCTCGTCGAACTCGTGAGCCATCGCTCCGCCGGGCAGGTCATCGTGGGCTTCGCGGCCGAGACGGCCGCTTCGGAGGAGGAGCTCCTGTCGCTTGCGCGGGCCAAGCGCGAGCGCAAGGGCTGCGATCTCCTCGTGGTCAACGACGTCGGGGGTGAGCGGGTCTTCGGTCGTGAAGACACGTCCGTGCGCGTGCTCGGCGCTGACGGGCACGTGCTGGTCGAGGCCTCGGGGGCGAAGTCCACCGCGGCCGATGCCGTGCTGGACGAGGCCGCCAAACTGCTGCCTCCCCTCCCGCCCGCCCGCGGCTGAATCCGGTAGGGTCGGCTGGTCAAGAGCGCCAGCGTCAAGCCCCGGCTCGCTGGCCGGCAACCCTCGCACCGCGGTGGGGTGCCCCGGGTGAGGACTAGGCCCGCGCCAGCGGGCAAGCGCGGGTCGGCAGACCCCTGAGCGAAGGAATGCGCGTGGCACGACGACTCTTCACGTCGGAGTCGGTGACCGAGGGTCACCCCGACAAGATGGCAGACCAGATCAGCGATGCCATCCTCGATGACCTGCTCCGACAGGATCCGCGCTCGCGTGTCGCCGTGGAGACGATGCTCACGACCGGTCAGGTGCACGTGGCCGGTGAGGTGACGACCCAGGGCTTCGCTGACGTCATGGGTCTCGTCCGCGGGGTCGTGCTCGACATCGGCTACGACTCCTCGGTCAAGGGCTTCGATGGCGAGTCGTGTGGCATCTCCGTCTCCATCGGCGCGCAGTCGCCCGACATCGCCCAGGGGGTCGATGACGCAATTGAGGAGCGCGAGGGTCATAGCAGCGACCCGCTCGATCGCCAGGGTGCCGGCGACCAGGGTCTGATGTTCGGCTACGCCACCGACGAGACTCCGACGCTCATGCCACTGCCCATCTCGCTCGCGCACCGCATGGCGGAGCAGCTCACGGCCGTGCGCAAGGACGGCACCGTCCCCTACCTGCGTCCCGATGGCAAGACGCAGGTGACCATCGAGTACGACGAGGCGGGTCAGCCCACGCGCATCGATACCGTGGTCGTCTCCAGTCAGCACGCCAAGGACGTCGACCTCGAGGGCCAACTCACGCCTGAGGTCCGCAAGTTCGTCGTCGACCCGATCCTCGAGGGCGTCGACCTCCCCAGCGATGGCTACCGCCTGCTTGTCAATCCCACGGGCCGCTTCGAGGTCGGTGGCCCGATGGGCGATGCTGGTCTCACAGGCCGCAAGATCATCGTCGACACCTATGGCGGCATGGCGCGTCACGGCGGTGGGGCCTTCTCGGGCAAGGACCCGTCCAAGGTGGATCGCTCAGCGGCGTATGCGATGCGCTGGGTCGCCAAGAACGTGGTAGCGGCCGGCCTGGCCAAGCGCTGCGAGGTGCAGGTCGCCTACGCGATCGGCAAGGCGCATCCGGTCGGTGTCTTCGTGCAGACCTTCGGCACCGGCGTGCTGCCCGACGAGCGCATCCAGGAGGCCGTGCTGGAGGTCTTCGACCTGCGCCCGGCTGCGATCATCCGCGACCTCGACCTCCTCCGGCCGATCTACCGGCCGACAGCGGCGTACGGCCACTTCGGCCGGGAGCTGCCCGACTTCACCTGGGAGCGCACCGACCGCGCCGCTGCGCTCAAGGCCGCCGCCGGCGGCTAGGCGATCGCGGCCTCGGCCTCGGCCACGAGCGCCTCGAGTGTGGTCAGCGTCGGCGAGCCGGCAGCCGTGCCCATGCGCACATGTAGCGGCGTCTTGCCCAGTGCGATGCCGGAGTGAGCGAGGTGCGCGTCCACCGTCTCCTGGAGTTCCCGCGGCGATGGTGGGCTGCCCGTCATCAGCGCGAGGAAGGTATCTCCGCTCCACCGCGAGACAAGTGCCCTTTGCGGTAGTGCGGCACGGAAGCATCGCGCGGCGGTGGTCAGCACGGCCCCTCCGTAGTCAAAGCCGTATGCCGCGTTGATCATGCTGAGGTCGGGCAGTGCGCATGCGATGACACTCACCTCGTCGCCCGCGTGCTCGGCGGCCTCGGCAACGCTCGGTGCCAGGGCGATGAGTCCCGTGCGCGACAGCATGCCGGTGCGGGGATCAGTGGTCGCGAGCGCGTCAGCCCGGGCCCGCTCCTCCGCGATGCGCTCGAGTGGTACGAGGCGCAGATAGAGGATGACCAGGCTGCCCAGGCTCGCCGTCGCCGACACCATCGCCCAGGAAAACGTGTCGACGACGGATACGCCGTAGCCACCGAGGGTCACGGGAAAGACACCGAGGACGGCCGCGACGATGCCGAACGGCCAGGAGAGATTGATGGGAGCGATGAAGGCCAGGACCACAAGGGAGTAGGCGAGGGGAACGGCGCTGTCGATGACGCTGGCGCGCCAGCAGTTCTCGGCGATGAGCGCGAGCATCAGCACGGTCCAGGTCCATCGCATGGTCGTGGCGCTCACCGGGGATCGCGCGAGCAGGAGCGAGACGACGATGAGGATGAAGCCGTAGACGGGCCCGAGCAGGAGCAGGGGACCGCTCGAGGTGAAGTACAGCAGCAGGTAGAGCAGGGCCACGATGGCGGTTAGGGCCCCGACGAGCGCGAGGGCCATCGGGATCGTCTGGCGCGCCGCCGCATCGCGCAGGTCCTGCGTCGGGTCCTCCGCTTCGCGAACAACTGATGGATGCGTCGTGTCCATGGTGGATCCTTCGGGAGTGGCGGGCAGGATCTGGCGAACGGTGCTGGGGCGCACCTGGGCGGGCCACGGCGCGAACTTCGCGATCGTGAGGCCCAGGTAGATGACGGTGTTTAGGGCGACGAACAGCCCGAAGACGCCGAACCACGTCTGGGTGAGGATGTCGCTGGGCAGCAGGATCCCGGTGGGCAGGGGCGTCATGGCGACGCACCTTGACGTTCGACGTGTCCCCAGCGGGCCTCGCGGCCGGTGCTGATGTTCCACAGGGAATTGGCGAAGACGACCTGGAGGAAGACGTCGTAGGCGAGTTCGGGGAGCAGGGCTGCCGCCAGGAGTCTCGCTCGCCATCCACCCTGCCAGACGGTGAGGACCCGCTCGGCGAGGAACACCGCACCGATGACGAGCCAGAAGGGGAACCAGATCCACGATGGGACAGCGAGGAACGTGATGAGCATCAGGAGTAGCGCGGAGTTCAGCGCCACGGTGCCGTATCCGATGCCGAACTGCTGGCCCCAGTAGCGGATGGTGGCCGCCGTGAAGCCGTAGGCACCGAGGTTCTCCAGCGCCCCGCGCTGCCAGCGCTGTCGCTGCTTCCACAGATTGCGCCAGGTCGGCATGATCTCGGTCACGACGTAGCACTCCGACGGCGACATCATCGTCGCGCCGAGCGACTTCAGCGCCAGGGTGAGCTCGTTGTCCTCGGTGAGCGCCGCGGTGTCGTAGACCTTGCCGGGATCACCGGGGATGAAGACTCCGCGGGCGGCCGCGACGTCGAGCAGGGCCTCCGCGCGAAACATTGTGGCTGTTCCCGTGAGGACGAAGACCCGGCCGCGCCGCTGGCGGATCTGCAGGCTGTAGCGGGTGTATTCGTTGCGTTGGAACTGGCCGATAAGCCCGCTCCCAGGCTCGCCATAGAAGACTCCGCCTACCGCCGCAAGCTCGGGGTCCTGCTCAAGGTGCGAGGTCGCGGTCTCGATGAAGCGCGGGCCCAGACTGGTGTCAGCGTCCATCACGAGGATCACGTCGTCGGGGCTCGCGCTGGGCAGGAGGATGGCCAGGGCCTGATTCAGCGCGCCGCCCTTCTTGTGCGCATTGTCCACGGTCTCGAAGGCCTCGTGCCCCATCTCGCGGGCAATCTGGACGGTGCGATCGGAGCAGTTGTCGGCGACCACGATGACGCGGTCGGGCAGGCGCGTTTGCTGCGCCAGTGCCGTCAAGGTGGTGGGCAGTGTCGCTTCCTCATTATGCGCCGGCACGAGCACCGTGACGCGCACTCGCGTGCCAGCCATCGGCATCGCGGCCCCGGCGTACCGCAGGGTCTCGAGATAGCGACGCCGCGGGCTGATGGTCATCAGCGAGGTGATGATCTCGAAGGTCACAGCGGTCAACCCGATCAGGGCGATGCCGAGCAGCGCCATGGCGACGAGCTGACCGGGTGGACGCTCGCCCGAGACGATGAAGCCCCACGACCCGACGAACCACTCCTGGAGGGGGACCGGTTCTCGGTCGACGGAGAAGACCTCGCTGATGGTGTAGGCGATCGAGCCCACGGCGATCACGGAGGCGATCACGACGAGGACGACGACCCTGCCGTAGAACGCCGTCGACCTGCTCGGTCCAGGCTCGGGCAGGGGCGTGGTCACGAATCGGTGGCTCACGCTGACCTCCTGCTGGGAGGGTCCATCGTGGCATCCCTGGGGCGGCGTCACACCCGGCTGGCACGATCGGTCCGTGACGGGACGCGTGGCACGGGTGGCGGTCGATGTGCCGTTGGCGCATCTTGACCGCCTCTTCGACTACGCCGTGCCGGAGGCGCTCGACG
>VGBQ01000027.1 GCA_016870425.1 Actinomycetota bacterium
CCCCCTCGGGCTGTGGCCGGGGGACCCGCGCTGGCAGACTCCGCGCATGGATCTCACGCAGCTCACCGCTACCGAGCTCATCGAGCTCTATCGCACGGGACAGGCCTCACCGGTCGAGGCCATGCAGCAGACGCTCGAGCGTGTGGAGCGCGTGGATCCGATCATCAACGCCTTCGTGCTCGTCGACGCCGAGGCCGGTCTGGCCGCCGCGCGCGCGAGTGAGGCGCGCTGGACGGCGCACCGCGCCAGTGGGGCACCCGTGGGCGCTGTCGAGGGTGTGCCGACCACTATCAAGGACATCCTCTGGACCAGGGGCTGGCCGACCCTGCGCGGGTCCCGCGCGATCAGCCCCGATCAGCCGTGGGAGGAGGACGCACCCTCCGTCGCGCGCCTGCGCGAGGCCGGTGCGGCGATGTTCGGCAAGACGACGACACCGGAGTTCGGCTGCAAGGCAGAGACCAACTCGCCCCTCACCGGGATCAGCCGCAATCCGTGGGATCCCTCAAAGACGCCGGGCGGCTCCTCCGGCGGCACCGCCGCTGCCGTCGCCGCCGGGCTCGGCGCGCTGAGCATGGGCACCGACGGCGCGGGCAGCGTGCGCATCCCCGCGGCCTTCTGCGGCAACGTCGGCATGAAGGCCAGCTTCGGCCGGGTCCCGGCGTACCCGCTCTCACCCTTCGGCAGTGTGGCCCATGTCGGACCGCACACGATGAGCGTCACCGACTGCGCGCTCATGATGAATATCGTCGCGCAGCCCGACCCGCGCGACTGGACCTCGCTGCCCTACGACGGCGTCGACTATCTCGCCACGCTCAACGACGGCATCCGCGGGATGCGCATCGCCTACTCACCGACTCTCGGGTACGCCGACGTCGATCCCGAGGTGGCCGCGCTCGTCGAGGCGGCCGTGCGCGAGCTCGCGGCACTCGGTGCGATCGTCGAGCAGGTGGATCCGGGCTTCGAGGATCCGCTCGACATCTCGACCGGGCTGTGGTTCGTCGCGTCGAAGACGGTCTACGACTCGCTCGGGCCGCAGGGGCAGGAGTTGACCGATCCCGACTTCGCCGCGCAGGCCGCGCAGGGGGCGGAGTTGAGTGCGCAGGACGTGCAACTCCTCACCTTGAAGCGCAATGCGCTCGGCACTTTGATGCGTTTGTTCATGACGCAGTACGACGCCCTGGTCACTCCCGCTGTCGCCATCCCGGCATTCGAGGCGCGACCCGCGGGAGCAGTGCCCATGACTCCGGAGTCGATGCTGTCGTGGACGCCGTTCAGTTATCCCTTCAACCTCACGCAGCAGCCGGCAATCACCGTGCCCTGCGGACTCACCTCAGCGGGAATGCCCGTGGGCCTGCAGATCGTGGGGCGGGCGCACGATGACGTGACGGTCCTGCGCGCAGCCCGAGCGTACGAAACCGCGCACCCCGCGCCGCGGCCAAGGATCTAGCCCAGTAGCGCTTTCATGCGTTGAGCCACGGTCGTGATAGCACGGGTGGGGGCCACACGCGCCAGGCGGTCGACCCATGCCGCTCCCAGCGCCGGTGACGACGAAGGCCTTGCCTGAGATCAGCATGATCCACCTCCGGTGACCAGTGTGCGCCGTCGATGCCCGCGGGTGCAGGGCCGTTAGTCCTGCGGCGTGATCACGATCTTGTGTGCTGAACTGTCGGTGCGCATCGCTTGGAGGGCCTCGGCATAGGCATCAATGGGGTATCGGTGCGTGATGATGCCCTCCGTCCGGATAGCTCCGCTACGAAAGGCGTCGAGAGCATCGGGGAAGGAGTCGACTTCCGTGAAGGAACCCATGATCGTCAACTCGCGGCGGAAGATCTCGAAGGGAGAGATGCTCACTCGGCTGCTCTCATCCGCCACGCCGTAGTAGACGATGCGCCCACCATTGCGCGCTAGCTCGGGCAACTCAGCAATGACATCCACACGGCCGGTTGCATCGATCACCACGTCGAAGCCCTGCTCACCGCGCAGGCGTTGGACTGTCCCGCGTACGTCGCCCCGATCGACCACGTGCGTGCTGATGTCGGCAAGGCTGCGAGCACGATCGAGCTTGTAGGCGTTGGGGTCAGCCAGGACGACCGCAGCAGCACCGCGCATGCGCAGGAACTGCGTGAGGAGCACACCGGTCGGTCCGGCACCGAGGACGACCACCGAGCAGCCGGTGAGCGGATCAAGGCGGTCCATCAGGTGGGCGATGCAGGCCGATGGCTCCGCGAAGACGGCAAGTTCCAGTGGGATGCCGCTAGCGTCGAAGACCTGCTCCTGGGGCACGATGACGCACTCGGCGAAACCACCCGGGGTGGACGAGCCGATGCCGGCAAATAGCTCGCACAGCCATGGGCGCGATTCACGACAGTACGCGCAGCGTCGGCAACTCGAGTTGGGGTTGATCACGACCTGTTGCCCGACCTGCAGTGGGCTACCCGTGCCGTCGGCGACGACTCCGTCTCCCAGGGCGTCGATCACTCCCACCGTCTCATGCCCGGGCGTCAGCGGGAAGCTCGCCAGGAACTGGCCCTCGTGAAGGTGCAGATCGGTGCCGCACATGCCAGCGGCGGTCATGCGGACGCGGACCTCTCCGGCACCGGGCTCGGGCAGGGGAACATCTCGCACGGTGAAGGACCCAGGGGCGTCGTACACCACCGCGCGCATGCTCACACGCTAGTGCCGTGACAGCGATTAGACGGGCTCGACCTTCTTCTTGACCTCGATGAGTACGCCGTCCCGCATCTCATAGAAGACCGTCACGCGCAGATCGGGACAGCACAGTGGCCCGTCTCCGGAGTACTGCCCACCCTTCACGATGATGCGACCCTTGCGAATCGCGAGAGACTTCAGTTGCACCATGTCCAGGGCGAGGGTGATCTGCTTCGGCTTGGGCTGTGCGAGGAAAACGGTCAGGTACTGGTGCTTCACACTTCCCGCCGCGCGGGAGCACGTCCACGTGACTGCCCCGTCTTCGATGTCATTGCCGACCTCGCTGCGTCCGATGAATCCGACGGCGTAATCATGGGGGCGACGGGTCAGCGGCTTCGCGCACATCCGAGTGTCGAGATATCGCTGCATATATGCGGTCCACATTGGATCCGCCCAGCACCATCCGTCCTTCATCAGGTCCCTCACGATCCCCCAGGACCCTCCTGCGCTGACGATCTCCTCGCTCACGTAGCTGCACGAGACCGGGCCGAGCATGGCGACGTCGCGCCACGCGCCGGCCTGCTTGCGCGCGAGGACCGGGTAGGGATCACCGGGTAGGCCGGTGCATTCGGCGGTCTCGATGGGTCGGTATCGGACGATCACCCACGACGGATCGCGGTTGAGCTGACGCGGGGTGCCGTAGCAGCGCCACTTATCGGCGGTGTTGGGATAGCCGACGTCAGCCCAGATCCTCTGCCACTTCGCCTTGCTCACATCACTGGTCGCATGGTTCGTGGCCGCAGCTGACGCCGTCACAGTCAGGGAGGCGGCCAACAGACCCACGCTGGCGAACCCCACACCGATGGCGCGAAGCCTCCGACTCATGTCCGGAGCGTACGACGTCCGACCCGGGAAAGCGCTGAGTCCGGCGAATCGCCTACTGAGCCATGTCAACGAAGCGCGAGTAGTGGCCCTGGAAGGCGACCGTGATCGTCGAGGTCGGTCCGTTGCGGTGCTTGGCGACGATGAAGTCGGCCTCGCCCGCACGCGGTGACTCGCGCTCGTAGGCGTCCTCGCGGTGGAGCAGGATCACCATGTCCGCGTCCTGCTCGAGCGACCCTGATTCACGTAGGTCCGACAGCATCGGGCGCTTGTCAGTGCGCTGCTCAGGACCGCGATTGAGCTGGCTGACGGCGATCACCGGGACGTCGAGCTCCTTGGCCAGCAGCTTGAGCGAACGGCTGAACTCCGAGACCTCCTGCTGGCGGCTCTCGACCTTCTTGCCACTGGTCATGAGCTGCATGTAGTCGACGACGACGAGGCGCAAGTCATGACGCTGCTTGAGGCGGCGACACTTCGCGCGGATCTCCATCATCGTGAGGTTGGGTGAGTCATCAATGAAGAGTGGCGCTTCACTCACCACGCCCATCTTCGTAGCGAGCTTCTGCCAGTCGTTGTCACTCATGTTGCCGCTGCGCATGTGATGCAGTGCGATCTGCGCCTCGGCGGACAGCAGGCGCATGAGGATCTCGTTTCGGCCCATCTCCAGCGAGAAGATGACGCTCGTGAGGCCGTTCCTGATACTGGCGGATCGCGCGATATCGACTGCCAGGGTCGAATTGTGGGTCGGGACCATCGCACGTCCGGCGAGGTAGAGGTGGGAATCGTTGCTCACCTGAATGCAGCGCACGGGGACGCTACGCACGGGCGTGACCCTGGTGACGAAGCGATTGCCGATGCGAGCAGCAGACTTGCCCGCCATCCGCTCCTTGTGCAGGCGGGCCTTGCGCGGCAGCCGGAAGACCTCATCGAGAGTGGTGAAGTTGAGGTTGAAGGCCGTGGATGTCGCCTCGGTGCGGCCGTTGACGCGCTTCGTCGAGATGGAGCAGCGGTACCCCAGGCTGACGACCAACTCGTAGGCATCACTCGCCAGGCTGCTGGATGTGGTCGTCAGTTGCACATTGCCTTGGGATGTCACCGTCCCATCGGTGTCCAAGAGGCCGGCGAGCAAAGCGCGGCGCTGGTCCACGGAGCCGCGCAGGTAGGCGGGCGGGATGTGCTTGTTGTCCAGGACTCCCACGCTGCGCAAGATCGCCTGGAACGAACCGTGCGAGCGCTCGCAATCCCGGCAACGCAGGACTCCGGTCGTGCGGCCACCGCAATCAGGGCAAGAAGCATCCGCTGCGCGTCCCTGATCCTTGGGCAGCTTGCCCCCGCACGTGCGCCCACAGGTGCGCACAGTCGGTGCCCTAGGACGGAAGGTGGCTCCGCACACTTCACACTCACGGTCGCGAATCTCGCGGACACCGGGCAGCCGGATGCCATAGCGGAGGTTGCCGAGGTAGGGGACCTCGAGACCCTCGGCCTCGATGAACATGGGGATCTCAGGGTCGGCAGATGTGAAGTGGGCGTCTGCGGACGTGCCGTCACCGAGCCAGACACCGAGGACGTAGGGCGCAATCGGCAGATCGATCTCGGGCAGGTCCAGCGGCCGCGTGTTGACGATCGAGTGATTGAGCCGCGCGTCCTTGGTGGGGCAGCGCAGCGTCTCAGCGATATCGCGAGTGGTGCGGACCTCCGCAAACGTGCGCTGATTGCGGTAGCGGTTGTAGCCGACCGCTGCCGCCTGCGCGGACTTGCGGGACGCCCGCGTCTCCGTGAGCCACTCATGCTCCTCGTCAGCGACGATGCTCGAGCCGTCCGAGAACGACACCCGGTAGCAAGGGCGGCCGGTCCACGTCTCACTGATGGCCACGACGCGCGTGGGTCGGCCCTGGTCATCGAGCACGTCGTCACCGGCTTGGATCTCGCCCATCGTGGTCCAGCCGGTCGGCGTCGGGATCGGCGTATCCAGTGCCAGTGCCTTCCCGATAGCCGGTCTCGCCGCGACAATGATGAGCTGTCCGGGGTGCAAGCCGTTGGTCAACGCATCCAGGTCCGCGAAGCCGGTGGGCACGCCGACCATCTGTCCGCCGCGATTGGCGATCGCCTCAATCTCGGTCAGCGCACCATCCATGAGCTCGCGCAGCGGCAGGTAGTCCTCCGCCGTACGCCGCTCCGTGACCTCGTAGACCTCGGCCTGCGCCCGGTCGACAACGTCATCGACATCGCCCTCCCCGGCGTATCCCATCTGCACGATGCGCGTGCCCGCCTCGACCAGGCGCCGCAGGATCGCGCGCTCCTTGACGATGGCGGCGTAGTAGCCGGCATTGGCCGCGGTGGGCACGAGCGAGACCAGGGTGTGGAGGTACGACGCCCCACCGATCCGGCCGATCTCACCCACACGGGTGAGCTCGGCAGCGACGGTGACGGCATCGGCAGGATCGCCCTTGCCGTAGATGCTGATGATCGCGTCGTAGATGGTGGCGTGCGCCGGGCGATAGAAGTCGCCGTCGCGCAGCACCTCGACGACGTCGGCGATGGCGTCCTTGCTGAGCATCATCGCCCCGAGCACGGACTGCTCGGCGGCGACATCCTGGGGCGGAGTGCGATCGCTCGGTGGGCCACCGCCATCGTCATAGGGGACCGGGAGTTCGGCGACGCTCACGCCCACTCCCTTCCACACCGACTCGACAGTTGCGCCTCACTCAACCAGGGGGGTCCGACAGCCGTGGATCCTCGGCTGCCGCACCATGAGCCCGGCGACATCGCCCGATCTCACCCCGGGCGAGGAACCTAGGGAAGTCCGTCGGCACCCGTCCAGCAACCCTGTGGGTACACCTGTGGATAAGCGGGGGAGAATCGCCGGACGGGGCGTTCACAGGCTGGGGACAAGTTGGGGATGTCGGAACGAATTTTCTGGTGACTAGGCCGCTGACGTGGGATGACGTTGTCCCCCGGGTGTGCAGGGAAAGTCGTGGCAGGTAGCCGGGCCATCACCGGGGGATGAACCCCGCGTGACGCACTATCCACCGACCTCAGCCCACGACGGGGGCTAGCCCCATGGCCCGCTCGGGGGCTCCAGAGTCGCCGCAGACCACCAGCCAGTTGGCCAGGAGTTGATGGCCCCCTTCGGTGAGCACCGACTCCGGGTGGAACTGCACCCCCTCAATGGGCAGGTCGCGATGGCGCAGCGCCATGATCACGCCGCTCTCCGTGGTGCCGGTCACCTGGAGCACTTCGGGCACGGAATCAGGGCGCACCGCCAGCGAGTGGTAGCGAGTCGCGGTGAAGGGCTCGGGCAGGCCGGCGAGCACACCCTCACCGGAGTGCACCACCAGCGAGGTCTTGCCGTGGAGCAACTCGGGGGCGCGATCGACCACCCCGCCGTACACCGCCGCAATGGCCTGATGACCCAGGCACACCCCCAGGATGGGGACGTCGCCCGCGCAGCCGCGCACGACGTCCATGCAGACACCGGCATCCTCCGGCGTGCCGGGGCCGGGGGAGAGCAGGATCCCGTCGTACGCGCGGGCCTCATCGACGGTCACCTCGTCATTGCGGCGCACGTCGACTTCGACGCCCAGCTGGCCGAGGTACTGCACCAGGTTGAAGACGAAGGAGTCGTAGTTGTCGATGACGAGGATGCGCGTCATGGTCGAGCGGTTAGCGCCACTTCGTGGAGATGATGAAGCCCGCGGTGATGAAGGCGAAGCCGATGAGGACATTGACCAGGGCGTTGTAGGTGCCACCGATGGTGTTCATGATCGGCACATCCGGGCCCGCGATGTAGAAGACGACGATCCACAGCAGACCGATGACGAAGAGTGCCACCATCGTCGGAGCCACCCACGGCGCTGAGCCGATCTTGACCGGCTTGCGGTCGGTCTTGTCGGCAGGCGGGGTGTAGTCGTCTCGCTTGCGCCCCTTGGACTCCGGCACCGTGGTCCTCCCTTCGCGCGCGAGCCGCTCGGCTCGGCTCACGGGCAACCCCTCGGTCTCCCGCGCACTGCGGACAGGGTATCCACCCGGCGAGGGATCACGCCTCGGCGGGCAGCACCGCCGTGAGCACCGCCCCGCCCGAGGACCCAGCCGTGAGTCCAAAGCGACCACCCGTGGCTCGCGCGAGGAGGTCCGAGCCGAGGCCGGGTGCACCGTGACGCGGACCGCAGCCGTCGTCGCTGATGCGCACGCTGACGTCGTCGCCCTCGCGCCCGATCACCACCTCGATCTGGCTCGCCCCCCCGTGGCGATAGGCGTTCGCCATGCCCTCTTCGACAACGCGCACCACGTCGTCGTGCACGCGGGAGCCCACGGTCGGGTCGAGGTCGACGATGACGGCGCACAGGGAACCCCACGATGCGGCGAGGACCGCCACGCGTGCGGCGACCGTCGCCCCTCCGGCGGTCTGCTCGATGTCCAGGATGCTGAGTGCCTCGCTCATTGCCTGCTCGTACGCCGCCACATCACCCGTCGCGGCAGCGAGCTCGATCGCGCTGGCGCTGGCGATCAAGCGTGTCTGCACGGTGCCGTGAAGTTCCTTGGCCGCCTCCCGGAGCTGCAGTGCCCGGGCGCGCGTGCGCGCAGCCTGCGCGATGCGCTCCCGGTTGACCTCGGACTGGAGCTGACTGATCACCAGGGTGCGCGAGGCGTCCAACGAGGCGACGGCCGAGGTGAGGACCACAGCGATGAGGGTGCCGAGGAGCGAGCCGGCCACCAGGCTGGGCGGGAGCAGGTCTGTGCCGACGCGAGCGGGCGCGTAGTCGAGGACGAGGGCGACGACCTCCACGAGCACGACGCTCACCAGGTAGATCACGTGGCGCAGGGGCAGATCACGACGCATCAGGGTGTTGCCCACGGACAGGATCGCGAAGGACCCCACCCCCAGGAGGGCTGCCAGCGCAGGGCCGAGCAGGGGGCCATAGGCCTGGGTCGTCGCGCCGAGATATCCGATCGTGACGACCGACGCGGCCGGCAGCGGCAGGAATGTCGGGCGACGCAGGAGCATCGAGGCCACGCCCGCGATGCGCGGCTCCGGGTAGCGCCGTGCCGCCTCCTCCCACAGCGCGTGACTCAGTGGGCGGATCGTGTCATCGGCCGCGGTGCGCAGGGCTTGTGCGGCATCCAGCCACGTCGTGAGCGAGACATCTGCGCGCCGTGCATCGATGCGCTCGCGCGCCTGCGCGAGCAGGCGAGTGACTTCCGCGTCGTCGGCCAGGGTCAATGCCGCCCGTGAGTCCTGCAGGGCAGCAAGCTGGTTGAGGACCGCCTCGTCAAGCAGTCGGGCACGGTCGCGCACGAAGCGCTCATGGGCTTCGAGCAGCATCGCCGTGGTCACTCCCCACCACAGCGCAATACCCACGGTGGCGGTCACGGTGAGCAGCGCAGGCACACCGACATCGATTCCCAAGCGTGTGTCCGCGAGGACGATGGCGGTGCCGAAGATCGCCCCTGAGACCCCGTGCAGCATGGCGAACTGCCACAGGGCCACGGGCCGCTCGCGCCTGTGGCGGAAGACAGTGGCGTTCATGACCAGGGCCCACGCACCCGCCACGAGCGCAGCTCCCGCGCCGTAGAGGAAGAGCACGCCCATGTCCTGGACCGGCACGATGCGAGTGCCGATGCGACCGCCGGTGACGACCAGGAGGGGAAGGTTGACCAGCACCCCGAGCGCGTAGGTCTGCCAGGACAGCGCCCAGCGACCCGTGATGCGAGCCCGCCAGGACGGGGTCGCCGGCAGGCTGCTCTCCACCTCGCCCACATGCGGAGTCTGGCACGCACGTCCAGCCCGGATTACAGCTGTGTAGTTCTCCCCAACTGAGGAAAGGCTGTGGACAACCTCGTCATCCCACGCCTAGCGGGGCGAGCATTGTCCACAACTGCCCCGTTCGCCACATGGTCACCGCGACCAGCACGCCCAGAATCGCCAGGACACCCAGCACCTGCCAGAGCCCCCGCACAGGGCGGAAGGGCGGCGGCGTCCAGACGAAGACTGCGGCCACCAGGGCGCCTACGACGAGGCCACCGAAGTGCGCGCGCCAGTCCACCTCCGGACTGAGGAAGCCGATGACGACGTTGATGCCCAGCAAGACGAGGACCTGGGTGATGTCCCAGCGCAGACGCCTGCCCGCGACGATGACAGCGCCCATGAGTCCGAAGATCGCGCCGGACGCGCCCACCGACACGGTCCTCGGGTCGGAGAAGACGTATGACGCGACGCTACCGCCAAGTGCTCCCACGACGTAGAGCACCGTGAAGCGCGCGTGACCGAGCACCCGCTCGAGCAGCGGACCGAAAATGAAGAGCACGTACATGTTGAAGGCGATGTGCAGCCACGACCCGTGCAGGAACGCGGCCGTGAGCAGACGCCACCACTCGCCGTAGAGCGCGATGCCGAAGGGCCACATGCCGAATTCCTCGGCGACCTGACCGACTCCCGCTGCGAACTGCCAGAGGAAGACCGCGACCGTCAGCCCGATAAGGGTCCACGTGACATAGGGCTTGGTGACCAGAGCGCCACCGGCGACCGTCACGGGCTGGCGCACGGTGCGCGCGGCCTCGCCTACGCAGTCCGGGCACTGGAAGCCCACGGACGCCGAGCGCATGCACTCCGGGCAGATGGGGTGCTCGCAGCGGGTGCAGCGGATGTACGTCGAGCGGTCGGGATGGCGGTAGCAGCCCGGCGCGGGGGGCGGCGTACCGGCAGATGAGTCGGGCGGCTGGGTCACCCGCGCGTGACGGTGACGCCGGTGATCTCGACGGGTGTCACCGGGCGGTCCTGAGCACCGGTCGAGACCGCGGCGATCGCATCGACAACATCGCGCGAGGGCTGATCGGCGACCTCACCGAAGATCGAGTGCTTGAAGTTGAGCCACGACGTCGGTGCGACGGTGATGAAGAACTGCGAGCCGTTGGTGTTGGGGCCGGCGTTCGCCATCGCGGCCAGGTAGGGACGATCGAACTGCAGCTCGGGGTTGAACTCATCCGCGAATCGGTAGCCCGGGCCACCCGTGCCGGTGCCGAGCGGGTCACCGCCCTGGATCATGAAGCCGGGGATGACGCGGTGGAAGATCGTGCCGTCATAAAGCGGCTTAGTGGTCTTGGTGCGGGCCTGCGGGTCCGTCCACTCCTGGGTGCCCTCGGCAAGGCCGACGAAGTTCTTGACCGTCTTGGGGGCCTGATCGGGGAAGAGGATGACGTTGATGTCGCCCAGGGAGGTGTGCAGGGTGGCCTTGAGGTCGGATTCCGGCATGGGGGTCATCCTCCCACGACGCCTCGTCCACGGGGTGCTGGCACCCCTGTTGCCCGGGGAGCGCTTGCCCGGGCCACGTCCCCGATCCATAGTGGCCGCCATGCCGTCGCCGCAGCGTGTCCTCGTCGTCGATGATGACGAGTTCACCCGCTTCCTCCTGGTGCGGGCGCTGGCCTCGTTCGGCTATGACAACGTCGAACCCTGCGACGGAGTGGCCTCCGCGCTCGCAGCGGCAGACGCCGCCCGGCCAGATGTCGCGATCCTCGATCTCGACCTCGGCCCGGGTCCCCACGGCATCGACCTCGCCCGGGCACTGCGCAAGCGCATCCCCGACGTCGCGCTCATCCTGCTGTCCTCCTTCGAGGACCCCCGCCTCATGGGTGGGGTCGGCGAGCTGCCCATCGGTGCGATCTACCTCACCAAGCGCGCGGTCGGCAACGACGAGATCCTGCCGCGCGCGATGGAGGCGGTGCTCGCCCATCCCTGCGCGCAGGGCAATGCCCGCATGGGTGCGGGATACGCCGCGCCGCTCTCGCTGAGCGACAACCAGGTCGACATCATGCGCCTCGTTGCCGAGGGACACTCCAACGCCGAGATCGGCCGACGCCTGCATCTCACCGAGCGCGGGGTCGCCAAGGCGGTGTCTCGCCTGGTGAAGCAACTCGGCCTCGCCACCGGGTCGGACGCGAATGTGCGCGTGCTCATCACCCAGGCCTACTTCCAGTACGCCGGACATGGAGTCGCCCGCTAGTGCCAGTGACTCGACGTTGAGCAGACCCCTACTGTCGCCCGCACGAAGGAGGGGATCACTTGACGCACATCGATCCGATGTCACGGCGCGGATTCCTCGTCGGGCTTGCCGGGACAGCACTCGCGGTCGGTGTTGCCCAGCGAGTCGCAGCCGCCGAGGATCACGATGGCGACACGGTCACTTCAGCGCAATCTCTCAGATGGCTCCGGCGAGGCAACGCACGCTGGGTCCGTCGAGACATCAAGCGCGCGGACCACACACCGCCCTACCGAGACATCACCAACGGCCAGTGGCCGATCGCTTCCGTCGTCTCGTGCGCGGATTCCCGCGTCAACGCCGAGAGTGTCTTCGACGTGGCCCAGGGCAATCTCTTCAACGTCCGCAACGCCGGCAACGTCGGCGGTGATATCAGCATCGGCTCCATCGAATACTCCGTCGGCGTACTCAAGGTGCCGCTCCTTGTCGTCCTGGGTCACAGTTCATGCGGTGCCGTGGTGGCTGCCCAGCGTGCCCTGCGCACCGGCGAGATGCCCGGCGGCGACATCGACGCGGTGGTTGAAGCCATCATCCCCGCGATCGAGAGACTTCCCGTCAACCACACGCTTGAGCAGGCAATCGAGGCCAACGCCGCGCACACTGCCCGGCTGCTCAGGCGCAATAGTCGCATCATCGACAGCGCTGTCTCCCGCGGGCGCCTGCGGATCATGTCCGCGGTCTACGACATTCGCAGCCGGCGCGTGGAGTTCGCCACTCGCGGGCGCTCGATCGGCGGAATGTGAGGTCAGACCGCTGGTTTCGGCCGGCTTGAGCGCGGATCAGCCCGACGCGGCGCGGGCCTGGTCTATCGCGCTGAGGAAAACCTCAACGGGCTGAGCGCCCGAGACGCCATACGCGCGGTCAATGACGAAGAAGGGCACCCCAGTGGCGCCGAAGGTGCGCGCGAGCACCTGGTCCTGCACGACCTGATCGAGGTACGCCGTGCCCGCCAGCATGGCTTGCGCCGCGTCGGCATCGAGCCCGGCTTCCTCGGCAAGCCCGACGAGATCCTCGGCGGTGAATACACCGCGGCCCTGCTCGAAGTAGGCGGCGTACATCACCTCGAGCAGGAGCTGGGCGGCACCTGAGTCCTGCTCCTGCGCCCAGAGCACCAGGCGATGGGCGTCACGGGTGTTGCCGGTCGTCGTGCGATCCAGGTGGTAGTCCAGGCCTTCCCCCGCGGCTACCTCGGTGACATTCGCCATCATCGCGAGCGCCTCCTCGCGACTCACGCCGTACTTCTCCGCGAGGTGGTCGATGGTCGGCGCGGTCGTCGTGCTCGCCGTGGGATCGAGCTGGAATGCGCGGTGGACGATCTCGACCTCATCAGTGATGCCGCGCTCAGCAAGCGCGGACTGCAGGCGTCGCTTGCCGATGTAGCACCACGGGCATACGACGTCGGCCCAGACTTCGATCTGCATGAATGCAGTCAAGCATGGCGCCAGGGCGTGAAGTGGAGGCTAGGGGACTCGAACCCCTGACTTCTGCCTTGCAAAGGCAGCGCTCTACCAGCTGAGCTAAGCCCCCGTGGACCCCCGAATGCTACGTGACGGTGCCACAGCACCCGTGACGTGGATCGGCGGGAACTCCCCCGGGAGCCCGTGACTGCCTGGCCCATGAGCGGCGTGAAGGTGGACGATCTCCGCTCGCTCCGCGAGGAGTGCGCGCAGGTCGGCCCGCACCCGGGATCGGCCGAGGTAGGTCAGCAGCAGGGCAATGGCACCGGCTTCGACCAGCACGGCTGCGACGATGCCAGCGGCGTCGGCCAGGCCGGTAACGATGAGAGCGCCAATCGGGGCCGCGACCGTCACGAACGCCGAGTGCACCGCGAGGACCTCGGCCTCCTTGGCGCCCGTCGCTGCACTCGCGACGGCCGCGTCGACGACCGTGTTGGCCATGTTGAGTGCGAGGCCGAGTGGCACGAGCACCACCATGAGCAGCACCAGCCGCAGGTCCTGCATCGTCTGATGGACGATGGCGACGAGCGCAAGAGTGACCATCACGATGATCATGGCGATGTAGGCGATCTGCCAATGTGAGAAGTGCTTCTCGCGCCAGGTCAGCATCGGCGCCACGAGAGCCATCCCGGCATAGAGGGAGGCGAGCAGGAGCGAGAAGGTGACGGCGCTCGTGCTGATGTCCGTGGCGATCTTGGGAAGCAACTTGAAGATGGGGAAGACCACGATCTGCAGGCACAGCGCGATGATGACGAAGCGTCTGAGCAAGTCGGTCTCGCGCACGAGACGGATGGCGTCCGCGGCCCGCACGCGATCGCCAACCTCGCTCGGGGGGGCGATCGCGGGAAAGAGGAGTACGGCGACGAGCGGAAAGGCGTAGGAGGCGGCGTTGACGATGAAGAGCCCGGCCGCCCCCCACCAGTCCAGCAGGAAGCCGCCGCAGATCACCCCGGCGATGCCCGCGACGGCGCTCAGCGACGACAGCGTCGAGCTGAGGTGCATGAGATCACCACCGGGCGCGATGGCGCGAAGGAAGCGGCTCCACGACGGGAAGTTCAGCGCTCCGATGACCCCACTGCACAGTGCGGTCACGAAGAGAAGCGCGAAGGACACATCGCCGGCCATCACGATCGCCGCGACGGATGCGAAGAGGATCAACCTGGCGGCCGACGCACCCGCGACGACCAGGCGGGCATCGAAGCGTAGGTCGAGGGCCTTAGCTGGCTTGACGAGCAGAGGTGCCGGCAGAGCCTGAGCGGCCATGATCACCACGGCGGCCAGCAGGCTGCCGGTGATCACAAATGAGACGTAGGTGAAGGCCAGCACGCTTACCGCGGAGCCGAAGGAACTCACGGTGTTGGCGGCCACGAGAGCCACTACCCGGGGGTGACCCCGCATGGATCCGGGGTGGCCGGGCATAGATGACGAAGCGCTCGACCCCTTGTCGGCGGTCATGCGCGGACCCCTCGAGTGGTCAGGTCAGATCGGGGACCGAGGTGGCCTCGGTCCACAGATCGTCCTCGGCCTTGCTCGCCTGGATCTGGCGGTAGACGAGGTAGCCGATACCGGCGAGGGCGACGAGCAGCAGCAGTTTCTTCATGTGGGCCTAGGTGGACTTGAACCACCGACCTCTTCCTTATCAGGGAAGCGCTCTAACCGAGCTGAGCTATAGGCCCTTGATGTCCGTCGGTCGGCTGAGCCACCCCCGCCGGACAAGCCCGCCCAGGGTACACAGGCGCGCGCCTTCAGGCCCCCACAGGGGCAGCCCGCGCACCAAGCCGGCGCCCGACCAGCACGGCAGCGAGGTAGATCACAGCCGCCACGATGAGCAGGAAGCGGTAGCCGGTGAGCAGCGAGAGGTATTCCAGGCAGCCGCCGATCATCGCACCGAAGAGGTTGGCGGCGAAGGCTGCTGTCGGGTTAGCCGCTTCCTTGAATCGCGACGTGAAGTAGAGATTGGCGCAGAAGATCGGCGCGAAGGCCAGGGCGACCGCGACGACCAGCCGCACCGGCACCGGGAGCGTGAGGAGCCAGGCGTTGGGGATGAGCCATGCGACAGCCAAGGAGATGAACAGCGCCGCGATCACCCATGGTCGGCGCGGCGAGAATCGTCTGGTCACTTCGATCGCGAGGAGTACGGCGAGCAGCACGCCAGCGAAGACCAGCGCATTGACCAGCCAGGTGGTGCCGAAGAGCAGCGCAAAGGTCGTGATGGACCGCGTCTCGAGCAGCAGGAACGCCATGCCCATGAGAAAGAGATCGGCGTAGCCGCGCATCTGCCTCAGCGGACCGCCCACCACGCGGATGGCAATGAGTGAGACGGCAAGGATGAGCCCGATGAGGATGACGTAGAGCTGCGGGATCGATGCATCCTTGAGGTAGAGGAAGGGGCGATCATCGGCCGAGGGGGCGGGGATCTCCTGCCCCGACGCGGCGATGGCTGAGCGCTCCCACGTGTCGGCACACACGGCGTTGTCCGCCGACTTGCCTATGGCCATGACCGCGAGGGACTGCACCGCTGTGAAGCGGTCGATGCACGGCGCGTGACCGAAGACCTCCTCGACGGTGCCCGCCAGGCGGTTGATGAGCCAGTCCTCGCGGTAGTAGTTGTACATCGCGAAGACGCCGTCGGGGCTGAGGTGGTCGTAGGCCTCCTGGATGGACTCACGTGTGAAGAGATAGGACTCCAGACGCAACTGGCTCGCGCCGCTCACGAGCGTGAGCGAGTCGGGCAGGGCGAAGAGGATCAGGTCGTACTCCCCGTCCGTGCGCGACAGGAAGGCGCGCCCGTCGTCGATATACGTCGTCACCCGCGGGTCGGCGTACGGCTGATTGGGATTCTTCTCGACACCGATCTGCTGGATGCGCGGATCGATCTCGACGGCATCGACGTGCTGTGCTCCTCGCGAGAGGGCCAGCGCGACGTCGGTGCCGGTGCCCGCGCCGATGACGAGGACATTGCGCAGGGGATTGTCGACGGCACGCTCATAGGGCCTGCCGTAGAGCGGCTCGATGAGCAGTCGGCGCTCCGCGTCCAGGACATTCTGGTGCGGGATGCCGTTGACCTGAATCGCGGTGTAGGGCGGGTTGGTGTTGGTGTAGTCCTGGGTAGTCACCTTGTAGTAGGGCGACCACGAGACACCGGGGCTCAGTGACTCAAGGACCAGCAGCACGATGATCCCGAGCCCCGCGAGCCACGACAGGATCGGGAGCGCCTTGCCGTAGAGCAGGATCATCGCGATGAGCATGACCGTGGGCCAGATCCACGAGGGCGAGCGCAGGAAGGCCACCACAGTGAAGAGGACCGTGCCGCTCAACGACCCCACGATGTCCCAGCGGTAGGCATCAAGGGCGATGAAGGCGAGGAACGCGCGGCCGGTGATCTCGCCCAGCAGTGTCATCGCGAAGGCGACCACGAGGAAGACCAGCGGAAGCGTGACCCAGGTGGGTAGGCCGGTGGGCTTGACCTCGGTGAAGAAGATCAGCTCGCTCGAGGACCCCTCGATGCGAGCGGGGAAGAAGAAGATGAAGGCGATGAGCACCAGGATGGCCACCGGCGCGAAGCGACCGAGGTCGCGTGGCTTGCGTGCGCGCAGGAAGCCCAGCCCGATGCCCAGGAAGGATGCCAGGAGGATGAGGTTGGAGAAGTAGGACAGGTGCACGAGGTTGGCCCCGGACCAGCGGATGAGCGCCAGCTGCACGAAGAGCATCAGGGCGCTGGCGACGATCAGTCGCATGCGAGCGGACAGCAGCCCGACGTGGGAGGAAGGGGCCTGGGTCGTCACGGCGCAGGCTAACGCGGCCGGGAGTCCCGCACCATTGCGTTGAGTGGTCGCTAACGGGGCGTGTTAGCGACCACTGGCCGCAATGGTGCGCTGCGTGACCGGGTCAGGATCGGCGAGTCGGGCGACCTCATGACGCAGGATCGCGCGCACATCAGCTTCGCTGCGCAGGTGGGGATCGGTTAGACACTGGATCGCCAGGCCATCAATGAGCGCATGCAGGCGACGCACCTCGACACCGATGTCACGACTGGCATCGACGAGCCCCTGCTGCCGCATGCCGACCAGGACATCGTGCAGACCCTCGGACACCGACACATTGAGCCCGTAGAGCACGTCGGAGATCTCGGCATCCGCACCGGCCTGGCTGACGAGCAGGAGCCACACCCCCGACATGTGGCGGCGCCGCTCGCTGACGGGCACGAGAGTGAAGAGCACCTCCGTTGCCTTGTCGGCATCGAGGTCGAGCAGATCCAGCGAGAGGACGTAGTCGATGTTGGACTGCACAAGCTGATCCACCGCAAGGCCGAGGAGCTGGGGCATCGTGCCGACGTAGTGGCCGATGCTCGACTTCGGCATCCCGGCCTCGGCGGCGACGTGGCGCACGGACACCTCGTGCGCGCCATCGCGCGCGATCACGCGCCAGAGGGCCTCGACGATCAGCGCCCGGCGCTCATCATGGTCCACGATCTTGGGCATGGCGGCAGGGTACAGCGTCCCATTCAGACCGCGTCGGTGAAGGTGGCCTCGATCCCACCGGTGATCCCAACGGTGAGGTTGTACAGGACCGCAAAAAGCCCCGCCAGGATGGAGACGAGAGCGACCTCTAGAGCAGCCACGACGACGGTGACACCCATGACGCGGTCGAAGGCGAGCACAGCCTCGAGGTCGAAGGTGGTCGTGCCCGAGCCGATGACCTCATCAATATTGCGTGCCAGGCTGGCAATCACACCGCTGTAGTCCAGGAGCCACCACAGTGCCGCCACAGCGCTGACGATGACGACACCGAGGGCGACAGCCAGCATGAAGGCGACCTTCATCACCGACCATGCGTCCACGCGGTAGACGTACAGCCGGGCTCGGCGCGGGGCGCGCCTGCGCGGGGGTGGCTCGGGGGACTCGACGACGGCCTCGGGAGGCGCGGGTGCGGGGTCGGGGGCGAGAACCGGAGCGGGTGGGATGACAGGCAATCCCTGAGCGGGAGTGGCGTCGGTGGGACGCACGGTGCCGGCATCAGGAGCGCCAGTCAGTGATCGCCCGATGGGCGTGGGCTGACCGGGAGTCACCGTGCTCGACACGTCTGCTCCCCCTTCCGTGAGCGACTAGGCCCTCAGACTAAACCTGCGGGACCCCGCCGGAGGGCTCCTGACCGGTCGTGGCGTCAGCCGAGATCGACTCCTCGGCGTCGAGATCGCCCTCGGCGTCCTCCGTGTCATCGCGCTCGCCCGCGCGGGCAACGGCGACCAGGCTGCGGTCATCGCCGAGGTTCATCAGGCGCACGCCCATGGTGTCACGGCCCGACGGCCGGATCTCGTCGACGCGGGTGCGGATGACGATGCCGTCGTTGGCCACGGCGAAGATCTGGTCAT
>VGBQ01000028.1 GCA_016870425.1 Actinomycetota bacterium
AATTGCCGGCGACGGAATCCTCCCTAGGCGCCGTAGCGGCGCTGGCGGGCGGCGTAGGCGCGCATCGCCCGCAGGAAGTCGACGTGCCGGAAGTCCGGCCAGTAGGCCTCGCAGAAGTAGAACTCCGAGTGGGCGCTCTGCCACAGCAGGAACCCGGAGAGCCGCTGCTCGCCCGACGTGCGGATGACGAGGTCGGGGTCGGGCTGGCCGCGGGTGTAGAGGTGCTCGGCAATGTGCTCGACGTCGATCATCGAGGCGATGTCCTCGACCGATGTGCCCTCCTTCGCGTGCTCCGTGAGCAGCGAGCGCACGGCATCGACGACCTCGCGACGACCGCCGTAGCCCACCGCGACGTTGACCAGGATGCCGTCGGTGTCAGCGGTGGATTCCGCCGCCTGCTTGAGCAGTCGCGCGGTGCGATCAGGCAGGAGGTCCAGAGCACCCACGGGGTGAATGCGCCACCGCCCGGTCTCGGCGAGCCCGGTCACCGTCTCCTCGATGATCGCCTGCAGCGCGGCGAGCTCGGGCTCGGGCCGAGAGAGGTTGTCGGTGGAGAGCAGCCAGAGAGTGACGACCTCGACATCGGCCTCCTCGCACCAGCCGAGGAACTCCACGATCTTGGCCGCTCCCGCGCGGTGGCCCACGTCGCTGGCCGACCCCTGGCTCGTCGCCCAGCGCCTGTTGCCGTCAAGGATGACCCCGACGTGCCGGGGTCTGCGGTCCGGCGGGATCTGGCGCAGCAGCCGACGCTCGTATGCGCCGTAGAGGACGTCAGTCAGACCCACCCCGACAGGCTAGTCCGAGGTCGGCCTTCCGCGGGCGCCGACGCGAGCAGCGAGTGCCTCCTCCGTGGTCACGGGAGCATCGCAGGTGAACTGGCGACACACGTATGCCGCGGGGGAATCGCCCACGAGCGGTCGGTCGCGCAGGAGGGGTACGTCGGTGCGGCCCGACAGGGTCGGCTCGGCGGGAGGCCCCACGGCCACGACGAGGCCGGGAGCCGTGCCCATGAGCGCGACCCGGTGCAGCTCGCGCGTCCGCGGGTCGTCCGCCGGGCCGACCACGGCCACCTCGCGTGGCCCGTCGATCAGGGCTTCGGCAGCGGCGAGCCCCCAGCCCACCCCCCGCGGAGCGCGCGCCGCCAGGGCCGTGACGATCGCCAGCGCGCGCTCCGCCGCGACGCGATGCTCGGTCACCCCGGTGTACGCCGCATACGTCAGCAGGGCCTGCGCAGCAGCGAGCCAGCCCGATGGCGTGGCGTTGTCGGCTGGATCGCGCGGTCGCAGCACAAGCTGCTCCGCATCATCGGCGGTGTCGAAGAATCCCCCCTCGCCATCGCTGAAGTGCGCGAGCACGACGTCGAGGAGGATCCCGGCGAAGGCGAGCCACTCCTCCTCCCCGGTGACGGCGTAGAGCGCGAGGAAGCCCTCGGCGACATCGGCATAGTCCTCAAGCACGGCGTCGGTGGAGCCTGCGCGCCCATCGCGGGAAGTGCGCACGAGTCGATCGCCGTCCTGGCCCGGCGGGCCGGTCACGCCGTCCCTGTCGGGCTGCCCCGCGCCGAGATGGACCGCCAGCAGCAGGTCGGCCGCACCGCGCGCGGCGTCGACCCACTCGGGCTCGTCGAGGAGTGCACCGGCCTCCGCCAGCGCAGCGATGGCCAGGCCATTCCAGGCGGCCACGACCTTGTCATCACGCCCGGGCGGCACCCGCAACGCACGCGCGTCGAAAAGCTGGCGGCGGAGGCGAGCCCACCGCTCGGCATCGCCCGGGTCGCGCAGCATCTGGAGCGTCGACGCACCGTGCTCGAAGGTCCCCGCGGGCGTCACCTCGAGCAGTGCGGCAGCCCAGCGCCCGTCGTCCTCGCCGAGCACGTCGATGAGTTGCTGCGGCGTCCAGGCGTAGAACTTGCCCTCCACTCCTTCGCTGTCCGCATCCCACGCGGCGGCGAAGCCGCCCTCGGGGGTGCGCATATCGCGCAGGAGGAACTCCGCCGTCTCGCGCACGATGCGCTCGGCGAGTGGGTCGCCGGTCGCGCGCCACCAGTGGAGATAGACGCGCAGGAGTAGCGCGTTGTCGTAGAGCATCTTCTCGAAGTGCGGCACGACCCAGGAGTCATCGACGGAGTAGCGCGCGAAGCCGCCGCCGAGCTGGTCGTACATCCCGCCGCGCGCCATCGCCTCGCAGGTGCCCTGCACCATAGGGAGGGAGTCACTCGGGCCCTGCGGGTCGGCAGAGCCGCCCCTGGCGGGCTTGCCGGTGCGGGCGGCGTGGCGGAGCAGGAACTCCAGCACCATCGACGGCGGGAACTTCGGCGCGCGGCCGAAGCCTCCGCGCGTGACGTCGTAGGACTGGTGCAGGGCCGCGACCGCGGCGTCCAGGTCGGTCGCGGAGGGAGGGGTGCCCTCGGAGGCGACTGCGCGCTCGCGCTGCTCCAGCGCCTTGGTGATGCGCTCAGCCGCGCCGGCCACCTCGTCTCGACGGTCGCGCCATGACTCGGTGATGGCCGTGAGCAACTGGGGGAACGACGGCATGCCATGGCGCGGCTGCGGCGGGAAGTACGTGCCGGCGTAGAAGGGCCTGCCGTCTGCATCCGCGAAGACGCTCATGGGCCAGCCGCCGTGGCCGGTGAGCGCGACGGTGGCGTCCATGTAGACGGAGTCGACGTCGGGGCGTTCCTCGCGGTCGACCTTGATGCTCACGAAGTTGTCATTGAGGAGCTGTGCGATGGCCTCGTCCTCGAAGGACTCATGCGCCATCACGTGGCACCAGTGGCAGGCGGAGTAGCCGACGGAGATGAAGACGGGGACGTCGCGGCGACGCGCCTCAGCGAAGGCCTCCTCGCTCCACTCCCACCAGTCGACCGGGTTGCCGGCGTGCTGCTGGAGATACGGAGAGGTGGAGTCGGCAAGGCGATTGGCCATGGGAGGAGTCTGCCCCGTGCGCCGGCCACCTGCGGAATACCCCACCACTGCGGTTGCGCGAGTAGCCGAGATCCGTAGCCTCCTCGCAGCGGGGAGTGAATCTCCGGAGGACTCGCGGGCCCCGTCCAGTGCACCTGTCTCGACGACGCTAAGGGCCAAGCCCCATGCTGTCCAGCACCTCATGCTGCAATCCCAAGGAGCTCGCGAGTTCGCACCTGAGCCCCGCGCTCGCGCAGGCACCGGAGCAGGCGACGCCCGCCCACCGCGGGGCAGCGCGGCCCACCGGACCGACCGCCGACCTCCTCGTCGTCGGCGACATCGTCACGAACAATCCGGCAGCACCGACGGCAGAGGCCATGGGCGCCGTGTCGTCTTCGCGCACGATGGTCGGCCAGTTCTGGTACGCCCTCGGCCTGGCCGGGTCCACCGTGCTCATCGACGGGCTCACCCGCAACGCCGTCGCCAACAAGCTCGGCCCGTCAGCAGGGACTGAGCTGGAGCAGTGGTCGGCCTCAGGCGGTAAGCCCAGCAACACGTCGGTGCTGCCGGATGCCGCCTTCGCCTTCAGTGCGTCCTTCGCCGTCACCATGGTGGTACTTGCGGTGACGGTGGTCATCGCCGGAATCGCAGCCTTCCTGCTGCTGAAGAGGTTCCAGCACGCCGATCCCCCGCACACTCACGACCGTCACCCGCCCGTGGAGGCTACGAGCGGTCCGTGATGTCGAGGGAGATCCCGCACAGCCCTACGACGTTGCCTGCTCCATCGGTGAGTGGCGCCTTGATGGTCCAGTAGACCCGCTCTTCGCCGGTCTCCTTCACGACATCGCGCTCCTCGCGCGCGACGGCCTGGCCGGATGTCATCACCGCTTCGTCATTGACCTTGAGGTCGTTGGACACCTCTAGGTCGAAGAACTCGCTGTCGTCGTGACCGACGATCTCGTCGAGCGGGGCCCCGAAGATCTCCTGGACCATGCGGTTGGCATAGGTGTAGCGACCCTGGCGATCCTTGCTGTAGACCGCGATGTCCAGGGTGTCGAGAATGGTCTCGGGCGTCATGGCACGCTCCCTGCATCGGTGAGGTATCCGGAGAGTACCCTGCCACCGTGCGTCGGATCACCGAATTGTCACGCTACGTCGTCGTGCTCCCATCGCTCGGTGCCCTCGTCGGCGGCACCGGCCAGCAACATGATCATGTGCGGGTCGGGCGGGCCCTCAGGGCCACCGAGGGCCGATCCCAGGCTCGCGGCGTTCGCCAGCGGGATGAGCCCGGGCGACATGGGCACGATGCCCACGAGCGTGAGGTCGCCGTAGTCCTGCGCATCGAGTTCGGCGACGGCCGCCGCGGCAGCAGCGCCCTGAGACCAGCCCATGCAGCCGAGTTCGGTGCCGGCGCCGATGTCCATCGATCGCGCAGCGTGCGCGATGGTGACTGCATCGAGCGCGTTGGTCCGGTTGACCATGTAGTGGTGCATGCCGGGAGTGCCGAGACCCTGGTAGTCCGTCGCGCAGACGATCCAGCCCGCGTCGATGAAGTCCTGCAGGCCCGGGATGCCGTAGTCGATGAATCGTGTGGACTCGGGCGTGAAGTAGATCGTCAGCTCACGAGCGGGATCCGGCTGGCTCGACGGGCAGGCCGCATCGCCGATGCCGGTGGTGCCGTGCGCCCAGGTGAGGATGGGCCGGTCGGTGCCAGCGGCGGCAGGAGCGACGACGAGGCCCGTCGACTCGGTGGGGTTGCCCTGATAGTCACGGGATGAATAGCGAATGCGCCAGGCCTTGGCCCCCGTGATCGACGTGTCGATCTCCTCGCGATGGTGGAACTGTCCGGGAGTCATCGACGAAGAGTAGCCTCTGCACGTGCGCAAGATCATCGAGGCATCCCGCTACGTCGTCGTCCTGCCCGCGGTGGGTGCTCTCGTCGGCGCTCTCGTGCTGATCGTCATCGGGCTATGGGAGATCGGCGAGGCGATCTACAAGCTCGCCCGTCTCGACGTGGAGCTCAAGGCCTCGATCGTGTCCGTGCTCACGGCGGTCGACACCCTCTTGCTCGCGACCGTCCTGCTGGTCATCGGGTACGGCCTTTACGAGCTCTTCGTCGACGATGCCGTCGAATTGCCGGCCTGGCTTCAGATCCACTCCCTCGACGACCTCAAGGGCAAGCTCATCGGCGTCGTCGTCGCGGTGATCGCTGTCGTCTTCCTCGGCGAACTCGTCGAGGGCAAGGACCCCGAGGGCGTCATGCTCTTCGGCGTCGGCGCAGGCGCCCTGGTCCTGGCACTCGCTGCTTTCTCCTACGCCACGCGTGCTGCAGGCAAGCCCGGCAAGGACGGCGCGTCGGATAGCGCGTCCGACAGCACGTCCGCAAGCAAGTAGGGTTCCGCGCATGTCCGACGACGGTGCGCGCGCGCCCCGGGTCGTCGCCTACCAAGGCGAGCCCGGATCCAACTCCGACGCGGCCAGCCGCCAGGTCCACCCCGACCTCGACCGGCTTCCCTGCGCGACCTTCGAGGATGTCTTCGCCGCCATCGATGAGGGTCAGGCCGACCTCGCGATGATCCCGGTGGAGAACTCGATAGCCGGTCGCGTGGCCGACATCCACCACCTGCTGCCCGAGTCGGGCCTGCACATCATCGGCGAGCACTTCATGCCGATCCACTTCGCCCTGCTGGGCGTGCCGGGCGCCACTGAGGCCGGCATCACGACAATCCGCAGCCACTCGCACGCACTGGGGCAGTGCCGGCAGTTCATCCGCGATCACGGCTGGCGCTCGGTCGTCGCGGACGACACCGCTGGAGCGGCCCGTGAGATCGCCGAGGCGGGCGATCCGACCGTCGCCGCGCTGGCTCCCGCGCTCGCCGCCGAGCTCTACGGCCTCGACGTACTCCAGCAGGACGTCGAGGACGAGCACCACAACACGACACGATTCCTCGTCCTCGCCCGCGAGTCGACGACGCCGCCGGTGGATGCGGGCCCGATGATCACGACGTTTGTCTTCCGCGTGCGCAACGTCCCCGCTGCGCTCTACAAGGCGATGGGCGGCTTCGCGACCAACGGCGTCAACATGACGAAGCTGGAGAGCTATCAACTCGGCGGCAGTTTCTCCGCGACGCAGTTCTACGCCGACGTCGAGGGCCACCCCGAGGAGCGTCCACTCGCGCTCGCACTCGAGGAGCTGGAGTTCTACACGGCCTACCTGCGCGTGCTCGGCACCTACCCCGCGAGCCCCTTCCGCGACAGCGTCTCGGCGGGCTAGGCCCTGCTCTCGCCCATCGTGATGGCCACGACGCCGATGACCACGATGACGATGCCCGACACCGTGAGCAGGCTGAGCCGCTCGCTGAAAATCAGCCAGCCCCCGACGGCAGCACCCACGGTGCCGAGGCCGGCCCACAGTGCGTATGCCGGGCCGACGTCGAGAGTCTTGAGCGCGAAGGCGAGCAGCGTGAAGGCCAGGCCGTAGCCGACGACAACCGCCACGGACGGCCACAGCTTCGAGAATCCATCACTGGCCTTGAGCGAGAGTGTGCCGACGACCTCCGCGGCGACGGCGAGCACGAGGAGCACCCATGCCATCGCGGCCCTCCACCCTCGGTCAGCCCTCCCAGGCGACCGTGACGACGTCGTAGGGGAGCAGCCAAGCATCCGGGCAGAGGATGCACAGCAGCAGGGTCCCCCCGCCGACGGCGTAGCCGACGTGGGCTTCGGCGACGTTGAAGCCGGGGTTGCGCGCCTGGCACTCGGCCAGGAATGCCTTGTGCTCCCGGGCAATGGCCTCGCGGATCACCGGGTCGTGCCAGCCCGTGCGGAACTCCTCCAGGGCGATGATGCGCAGGTGATGCAGGCCCGGTCGCATGAACTCGCGGATCATGGCGGCCTCGGCGACTCCGCGGCCGTGGGCTGCGGCGATCTGCGCGATGCAGGCCTCATTGGCTCGCAGAGCATGGGCACTTTGGCGTCGCACCGCGTCGAGGAAGAGAGCAGCCTTGGTGGGATACCGCGCAAACAAGGCACCCTGCGACGACCCTGCGCGCTGGGCGACAGCATCGACGGTAGCGGCGTCGTAGCCGCGCTCGCCGACCTCATCGAGCATGGACTGCAGGAGCCGATCGCGCACCGCGTCACCCGTCGCAAAGGGCACGGGCGCGCGCAGATGGGGCGCATCGACCTCGGGCAGCGGGCGCGGGGCGACGGGGGTGGCGAGGATGCGCAACCAGACGTCGGCGAGGTGCGCGACGTCGATGCGCTCGACCCCCGGGCGCCGCGCCACCAGCACGAGGCCCAGTGCCACGCTCAGCATGTAGGCACGCCGCGCGGCATCCACGCGCGAGAGTTCGCCGTCGCGCGGACCGCACCAGCGGGAGATCTCCTCGCCGAGGCTCGCACCCACAGCGCCGGCGAGAGCGTGATCGAACTGGGCGATGATGAGCAGCTCGACGGCTGCCTGCACCTCCGGTGAGGGATGCGCGAGTTCGTCCATGACGGCGACGAATCGCTCGCGGTCGAGGGGGGACTGCAGGAGACCCGCCGATGCGAGGAACTCCACGAGGAGGCCGCGCACCACCGGCTCGACGGACTCGGTCCACGTCGCGGCAGCAAGTTGGGAGCGGCCGGCGTAGCGATCCTGCAGGGGCCGCCGTGACGTGCCCGCCTCGCGCGCCACCCGGGCGAAGGTGAAGTCACCCCAGCCTTCGCGGGCGGCGACCCGGACGGAGGCGGCGCAGAGCGCCCTATCGGTGCGCCGCACGCGCGGCGAGATGTCGATCCCGGCCACATTTGGACCCTACTGCGGACACGGGCCTACTGCGGGATTCCGCCGGGCTCGGGCCCCACGCGGACCGAGAGTGTCTGAATGCGGGGCTCGCGCTCAGCGGTCATCTGCACCTCGAGCTCACGTGGGCCAGCGTCCGTCATCACGGTCCATCGGGCGTGGGAGGGACTGCGGGAAGTCACGCTCGCCCCGTCGCGGAGCACTCCGCGGGCCCCGAGGCCCTCCCACAGGGCACGGCGCTCCTCGCGCGCGACGTCAAGGTCGAGGTTCATCGCGGCCATGGCATCGAGTGCACCGTCGTCCCACTGCGCGAGCAGCGACTCCGCGAGGGTCATAGCCTTCTCGGTCTGCGGCCAGAGGCGATCGACCGACCTCTGGCGCGCAGACTCGACAGCCTCATCGGCCACGATCTCGGTGAGCGCCTCGGCGCAGGCGAGGCGCATCGGGGCGTAGGTGCGGTTGGCCAGGGCGACGATGGCCCAGCGCGTGTCCGAGTGCCACCGCATGTGGGATCCGTATCCGGGGTAGCCCCCGCTGTGGTGAATGAACCGGCCGAGTTGCGGGTGCTCCGTGACGTGCAAGCCCATGCCGTAGGAGCCGAACGCTCCCTCCAGGTCAGGTCCCACCGTGACATGTGCTCGCTGCATCTCCCGACGAGACCAACGCGACAGCGGACCCGTGTCGGGGGCATCCGACCAGGCCTCCTCGAGGAAGGCAATCCACCGCGACAGGTTGTCGATGGTGCTCCACAGGCCGCCCATGGGACTGAAGGCACCGGATGGACCCTCGGCCTGCTCCACCAGGCCGGACGCCGTGGGGTGCATCCCGGGGATGCGACCTGCTGCCGCAGCGACGTCGAAGGTCGATGCGCCCATGCCCAGCGGTTCGAGCAAACGCTCGCGCACCACTTCGCGATAGTCCTGCCCTGTCACTTCGGCGACGACCCGTCCCAGCAGGGCGTAGGAGATGTTGGCGTATTCGAAGTCCAGGCCCGGTGGCCGGCAAAAGGTCAGTCCACCAGCCACCAGCGCGTCAAAGTCCGCGATCGGCAGTGACTCCTGGCGGTCGCCCCAGGGGTCGTCGGTGGGGAAGCCCGCGGTCATCGTCAGCAGGTGTGCGATGCGCAGAGGTGGCGACGAATCAGGGAGGCCGATGCCCGCTGCCCACGGGAGCACGTCGACCAGCGGTGCTTCCAAGGAGAGGACGCCATCGTCACGCAGGCCCAGAATCGCCGCCGCGGTGAAACTCTTGGTCATCGAGGCGATGCGGAAGGGCGCGGTGCTCGCGCGGTCAGGTGGCACATCTCCCACCGAGCTCGCATATACAACCTCACCCGCCAGGAGCAGGCCGTAGGCGAGGGCCGGGATCCCGTGCTCCTGCGCCGCCCGCGCCATGCGCGTGTCCGCGATGTCCGATGCTGCGGCGACGTCCACGCCGTGACGCTAGCGGACTGCGCCCCGAAATCCCCCGCAACGCGGACGTCCCGCCCTAGCATTTGACCTGGCCGCGATGGCCCGCGAAGCGCAACCACGAGGGAGTTCACCGATGACCATGACATTCGGTCAGTCGATCAAGCATGTCTTCAGCAACTACGCCAACTTCAAGGGCCGCGCCTCGCGGTCGGAGTACTGGTGGTTCTACCTCTTCTCCGTCATCGTTGCCCTCATCCTTGAGGTCATCTCACGGCCGCTGGGACTGACCTTCGGCGCGACCGAATACGTCATCGGGAGCGGAGCCGAAGCCACCGTCGTCGCCATTCCCGGCACGTCCATCCTGGGCACCATCTGGAGCCTGGCGATCCTGCTCCCCTCACTCGCCGTCGGGACGCGGCGCTTCCACGACTCCAACAAGTCGGCGTGGAACTGGCTGTGGCTCCTGGCCATCCCGCTCTGCGGCATCGGCGCCATCATCCTGCTCATCTGGTGGATCCTGCCGGGCACCAAGGGCCCCAACCGCTACGGCGAGGGCCCAGCACAACCCGCCTGAGGCCCCGACATGCGCGCGGGCACCCGTCTAGGACACTAGGCGGGTGCCAGCGCGTCTTGTCATCATCGGATCCGGTGAGACGTCGCCGACGATGGTCAAGGTGCACCGCGAGCTCCTCGCGACGGCGGGTGGTGGCTCGGCCGCGATGCTCGATACGCCGTTCGGCTTCCAGGCCAATGCCGACGACCTCACCGACAAGATCGGTGAGTACTTCCGCGACTCCGTGGGTGTGGACATTGCCGTGGCCACCTGGCGCCGTCGCGATGAGCCGGTCGCGGTCCTGGAGCGCACCCTGGCCCTGCTGGGCCGGGCTTCCTGGGTCTTCGCCGGGCCGGGGAGTCCGTCCTATGCCCTGCGTCAATGGGCCGACACCCCGATGCCCGCGGCCCTGGCGGAGATCGTCCGCCGGGGAGGGTCGCTCGTCATGGGCAGCGCCGCGGCGGTGACGGTCGGCTCCGCATCGCTGCCGGTCTACGAGATCTACAAGGTCGGCGATGAGGCGCGCTGGCTGCCGGGACTCGACCTGCTCGGCACACTCACCGGCATCTCGGCCGCGGTCATCCCGCACTACGACAACCGCGAGGGCGGCCGCCATGACACGCGCTATTGCTACATGGGCGAGCAGCGCCTGCTCGAGTTGGAGGAGATGCTGCCGGCGGACGTGGGCATCCTCGGTGTGGATGAGCACACCGCCGTCGTCATCGACGTGGAGTCCGGTGCGGTGGACATCATGGGGGCGGGCGGCCTCACCCTGCGCTATCGCGATCGTCAGACGGTCATCCCGGCGGGTGGGTCCACGGGCCTCGACCACGTGGCCGCCGCCCTGCGCGGCGAGAGTGCCGTGCCAGGCGGGGCGACGCCAGCGCCTCCCCGAGAGAGCATCGCGACTCCCGCCACCGCATCGACCGGCCTCCGCGCCGACGCCGAGGCCCGCCGCGAGGCCTTTCGCGCGGCCTTGGTTGCCGGCGACGCAGAGCGCGCGCTCGAGGAGACCCTCGGCCTGGAGCAGGACATCCACTCGTGGAGCGCGGACACGCTGCAGAGCGACGACATCGACGTCGCCCGCGCGATCCTGCGCGCCATGCTCGTCGACCTAGCGACGGCGGCCCGCACCGGACTGCGCGATGAGCGCGAGGTGATCGGCCCCTTCGTCGATCTCCTGCTCGAGGCTCGCCAGCGTGCCCGCGACACGAAGGACTTCGGGTCCAGCGATGCGCTCCGCGACGGGCTCATCGCCCTCGGCATCGAGGTGAGGGACACGCCCGACGGAGTCACGTGGGAGCGATCGACTCCCTGAGGCCTACCCCGGCGGGATGAGAGCCACGATGCCGCTGATGGTGCCGACGTAGACCGAGCCGTCGGGGCTGAGGTAACCGGCCGCATAGTGGTTGTTGAGCATCGGGCCGACGCCGGCGAGCCTGCGCCAGCGCACTTCGCCTGACTGGGCGTCGACGGCCGTGAACCACCAGGCGTCCGTGCCGAGGGCACTGGGCTCCTTGGTGTAGGTGAGCACCGCACCGTCGGCAATGGTGCCCTTGGAGACCAGCGACGGAATCGTGATGTCGTCGCTCTCCCAGGCCGGTGAGCATCCTGCGTCCGTCACGTCGACACGCGCGAGGCCCGGCACGGTCGAGTGGCCCCCCGCGACAGCTGTGACGGAATAGCCGTAGTTGCTCTCGACGACCAGCGAGTCGCCCAGGGCAATGAGGGAGTTCTCCGTGGCGCTCATTCCGTCACCGAAGACCGGCACGGCGCAGTGCTCGACCGGGACGGGGCCGCTGACGTCGTAGACGACCACGTGCATCCGCGGATCGGCATTGTCGGTGATGGCGACGTAGCGGCCCCCCTCCCCGAACACGGTGGGGGTCGTGCCGGACGCGCGGCTGGTCTGGCCCGGCTTGAGCCGCGTGCCCCGGTCGTAGGGCAGTCGCCAGTCGACGACGGGAGCGCCCGCGACGATGCTCAGGCGCAGCAACTCCGCACCCGTGACGACGTAGGCACCCCCCTCCACCACGGCAAAGGAGTTTTCGATGTCGACCGGCGAGTCTCCCGGGCCGGAGACGAGCGACCGCGCACTGCCCGTCGCAGGATCCAGCGCGCCCACCGTCCCCTCGCGACCGACGAACCACAGCAGACCGCTCCAGTCAGGGATGACCGACGTGATCCCCTCGCCCGGCTGCAGCGCTGAACTCACGTCGAACTCATCGACGGGCACGAGGTCACGGGCATCGAAGCGCCCGATGACCCCGCCCGGCAGCGGCGTCACCAGTCGCTGGGAGGAGTCGAGCACGGCATAGCCGCCGCCGGAGAAGTTCGTGAGCGCATCGGCGGCAAGCGCCCGGGCAGCCAGGCGACGCTCCGCACGCGGCTCGAGGGTGCGCGGGTCGAGGACGTAGGCGCGCACCTCGGTGGGGCTCACGCAGACCGCGACGATCTCCCCGCGGTCATTCCACAGCAGGGACGCACAGTCGCCGCCCGCGAAGAACGATCGGACATCAAATCCCGCCGGGTCGGGCAGGCGCGCGGCGGAGTAGGAGTCGGTCATCCAGGAGTCGTTGTGAATAGTGGCCCACTCCCCCGGTGCGAGTGAGGGGTTCTGGGGCGCCGGCGCCGCCACGATCGGCGCACCCGCCGCGACACCCTCCTGCATCTCGGGCACCCAGGGCGGCCGGGGGAATTGCGGGATGGCCGTGCCGGGCAGCACCGCGACCGCGGCGACGAGGACGTAAGCGCCGAGGACACCCGCGACTGCCGGCCCGACTCCGACGACGGGTCCGCGGGGTGCGCGCGCGCGAGCGATGTGGACCAGGAGCGCGAGGATCGCAATGGCGAAGGCAGCAAGCGCGACGGAGCGAGGCGCCCAGGACGCGACGGTGACCTGCCACGCGCGCGTGAGGGCCAGTGCGCCCATCGCGATCACGGCGACGAGCGCGACGACCGCAGGCCGGCGACGACCGCGCACGATGCCCGGAATCGTTGCCCAGGAAGTCACCACCAGCGCGGCAGCTACGACGATGAGCAGACCGGCGACGGAGTACGTCGGCGCGCCGGCGCGCAGCCCCGCAGCGATCGCGCCCCCGCCGACCCAGAACGCGGTCGCCAGGGCCACCGGTGAGGTCGCCGTCGCGGCGGCGGCCGCGACAAGCACCGCCACCACGACCGACGACCGGGAGCCCATCGGGTCATTGTGGCCCCCGGAGGCCAAGGGCGGGCGGCGTCTAGTGTGACGCCATGACGTACGACGTCCATCGCCTCCGCGCCCGGGTCCCCGCGCTCGCCGAAGGAGCCGCCCACTTCGACGGCCCGGGCGGCACCCAGATGCCCGCGGAGGTGGCCGATGCCGTGGCCGCCACCTTGGGCGCGGCCGTCTCCAACCGCGGTCGTGGCACGGCAGCGGAGCGCCGCGCGGACGACATCGTCACCGGCGCCCGACAGGCGATGGCCGACCTGCTCGGGGCGGACGCGCGCGGGATCGTCTTCGGCCGCAGCATGACCCAGATCACGATGGACATCGCGCGCACGCTCGCGCAGGACTGGGGCCCGGGTGACGAGATCATCGTCAGTCGCCTCGATCACGATGCCGACGTGCGGCCCTGGGTGATCCATGCCGAGCGCGCGGGAGCGACGGTCCGGTGGGCGGAGTTTGACCCGACGACGGGTGAGATGACACCTGATGACGTGCTGCGCCACATCACTCCTCGCACGCGGCTCGTCGCCCTCACCGGAGCCTCCAACCTCATCGGCACACGCCCCGATCTCGCGGCCATCGGGGCGGGAGTGCACGAGCACGGTGCCCTCTTCTACGTCGACGGCGTGCACCTCACCGCCCACGCTCCCGTCGATATCGCGGCGATCGGATGCGACTTCTACGCCTGCTCGCCGTACAAGTTCCTCGGACCGCACCTCGGAGTCCTCGCCGCATCACCGGATCTGCTCGAGACGCTCCACCCCGACAAGCTGCTCCCCGCGACCAATGTCGTGCCCGAGCGCTTCGAACTCGGCACGCTGCCCTATGAGTTCCTCGCCGGTGTCACGGCGGCCGTCGACGTGCTCGCCGATCTCGTGCCGGGCGACGGCGACCGGCGGTCACGCATCCTCGCGTCGATGGCGGCGCTCGAGGACTATGAGGATGCGCTGCATGCGCGCATGCGCGAGGGCCTGGAGTCCGTCCCCGGCATCCACCTCTACAGCAATGCCAAGCACCGCACGCCGACGGAGACCTTCACCATCGACGGGCATAGCGCCGCGGACATCTCCGCGCACCTCGCCGAGCGCGGAGTCAACGCACCCGCGGGCAACTTCTACGCACTCGAGGTGTCGCGCTGGCTCGGCCTCGGCGACGCCGGCGGCGTGCGCGTCGGACTCGCCCCATACTCCACCGACGACGATGTCGACCGGCTCGTCGCCGGCCTGCGCGACCTGACGGCCTGACTTCACTGATCTCACCGATCTCACCGGGAGGACCCATGCTCGCCGCCGCTGCCACGTCGATCCATCCTGACGATCCCCTGGCGGGCCTCACCGTCGGTGAGTTCCCCGACCCTGAGCCCGCGGAGGGCTGGGTGCGCGTGGCCGTGCGCGCGGGCAGCCTCAACCACCATGACCTGTGGAGCCTGCGCGGGGTGGGCCTGTCCGCCGAGCGCCTGCCCATGATCCTGGGCTGCGATGCCGCCGGGGTGCTCGACGACGGCACCGAGGTCATCGTGCACGGCGTCGTCGGCGATCCTGCTGCCGGAGGAGGCGACGAGACTCTCGACCCTCGGCGCTCCCTGCTGTCCGAGGTCTACCCCGGCACGCTCGCGGGGTACGTCTGCGTGCCTGCGCGCAATGCGCTGCCCAAGCCCGCGGCAATCGACTTCGTGTCAGCGGCCTGCCTACCGACCGCATGGCTGACGGCGTACCGCATGCTCACCACCAAGGCGCAGGTGCAGCCCGGCCAGACCGTGCTCGTCCAGGGAGTGGGCGGCGGTGTGTCGACGGCTGCTATCGCACTGGCCAAGCAGCTCGGCGCTCGCGTGTGGGCGACGAGCCGCGACGAGGCCAAGCGCGCGGCGGCGATCGACCTCGGCGCCGACGAGGCCTTCGAGCCCGGTGCCCGACTGCCCGAGCGCGTGGATGCCGTCATGGAGAGCGTCGGCGAGGCCACGTGGTCACACTCGCTCAAGTCACTGCGCCCCGGGGGCCGTCTCGTGGTGTGCGGGGCGACCAGCGGACCCAATCCCCCGGCGGATCTCAATCGCGTCTTCTTCCTGCAGCTCGAGGTGCTCGGCTCCACCATGGGGACCCTTGAGGAACTCCACGGGCTCATCGACCTCGTCGTGTCATCAGGCGTGCGCCCGACGATCTCGGCGACGTACCCCCTGGCCGATGCGCGGGAAGGCTTCGCTCAGCTTGCCCAGGGCGACGTGATGGGCAAGATCGTCCTCACGATGGGCTAGCACTCAGCCGTAGTGCGAGCGCCGGGCGTCCTCGACGGTGATGCGCTTGCGGAAGACCCAGAAGGACCACGCCTGATAGGCGATGACCATGGGCAGGCCCACGGCCGCGACGACGGTGATCACGCCGAGTGAGTAGGGGCTCGCGGCAGCGCCCTCGACCGTGAGGCTCGCGGTGGGGTCGAGCGTGCTCGGCAGGACATTGGGATAGAGCGCGACGAACATCGAGGCCACGAAGGCGGCGATAGCCACGCCGTGGGCCCAGAAGGCGAGCAGCGGCCGCGTGCGCAGGTTGGCGACCAGCGCGACGAGCATGCCGAGCACCGCGAGGATGCCCACGGCGAGCGCGATGGCGTCCCCGCGGGAGTAGGACCAGTAGGTCCACGCCGCGAAGGCCGTCATGAGGGCGCCGGCGACGAAGTCGAAGCGCGTGGCCCACATCTCATTCTTGCGTTGCACCGGCCCGGCCGTCTTGAGCGCCAGGAAGGTCGCGCCGTGGGCGAGGGAGAAGGTGAGCAGCGTCAGGCCTCCGAGCACGGAGTAGGGGTTGATGAAGGACAGCAGGCTGCGCCCGACGAACTGTCCGCTCGCATCGATGGGGATGCCGTGCACGATGCCGGCCCAGAAGACGCCGAAGAGGAATGCGAGCAGCAGCGAGGCCACGGCCACGGCGGTATCCCACCGCTCGCGCCACGCCGACCCCGGCCGCTTGGAGCGGTACTCGATGGCCACGGCACGCACCACGATGGCGACGATGACGAGTAGGAGTGGCAGGTACGCCGCGGGGAAGAGCGCGGCGTACCACGCGGGAAAGGCCGCGAAGATCGCGATGCCTCCCGTGACGAGCCAGACCTCGTCGGCATCCCACACCGGTCCGATCGCGGTGAGCATCTGCGCGCGCTCGCCCTCATCGGATCCGAGCGTGCGCGCGAGCATCCCCACGCCGAAGTCGAAGCCCTCGAGGAAGAAGAAGCCGGTCCACAGGACCGCGACGATGACGAACCACAGCTCGGGCAGCGCCATCACGCCACCTGCGCCGGTCTCGGCTGTGCAGGCTCGCCGGCCATCGGCTCGTCGTCGGTCGGCGGTCCCTTGATGACGTAGCGCTTGAGCAGGAGGAACTCCACGATCGCAAAGGCGCCGTAGAGCAGGAAGAAGACCGGCAGGCTGATGAAGAGGAAGGTGGGCGAGATCTGCGAGACCGCGTCGCGCGTGAGCAGCATGTCGTAGACCACCCAGGGCTGGCGGGCGTTCTCGGTGAAGATCCAGCCGAACATGTTGCCCAGCCACGGCGTGAAGACGATCCAGATGGAGATGGCCCAGAAGACGCGCCCCTCCGGCAGCCGACCCTTGCGCGTGCGCCACCACGCCACGAGCATCCACGCCGCACCGATGAGGCCGAAGCCCATCATCAGACGGAAGGCGTAGAAGGCGATCCAGACATTGGGCGTGTAGTCGCCGGGACCGAATCTCTCCTCGTACTGCGCCTGGAGCTCATTGGCTCCGACGACGACACCATCGACCGAGTTGGTCGCCACGATCGACAGCAGGCACGGGACGGAGAGTTCCCAGGTGTTCTCGCGCGCCTCCTGGTCGATGATCGCGACGATGCCGAGCGATGCGCACGGGCCCTCGGTCTCCCACAGTGCCTCGCCGGCGGCGATCTTCATGGGCTGGACGTCGGTCACCACAACGCCGAGCACGTCTCCAACGATCGTCTGGCCCATGGCGGCGATGAGCCCCATGGCGATGGCCGTGCGCCAGGCCCAGCGCATCTCGGGCACGTGTTGGCGTCGCTTGAGGTGGTACGCCGCGACCGCGAAGACGAAGACGGACGCGGCAACGAGTCCGCCGAGCACCGTGTGCGCATAGGCCCAGAGCGCGAAAGGCTGGAAGAGGACGGCGCCGATGTCGTTGAGCACCGGGTAGCCGGTCAGTGGATCCATCGCGTAGCCGACCGGATGCTGCATCCAGGAGTTGGCCACGATGATGAAGTAGGCCGACAGCCACGTGCCGAGGGTGAAGATCCAGATGCACGCGACATGCACGCCACGCGGCAGGCGATCGCGGCCGAAGAGCCAGAGCCCCAGGAAGGTCGACTCGAGGAAGAAGGCAAGCAGGCCCTCCATCGCCAGCGGTGCGCCGAAGACATCCCCGACGAATCTGCTGAACACCGACCAATTCATGCCGAACTGGAACTCCTGCACGATGCCGGTCACGATGCCCATGGCGAAGTTGATGACCAGGAGTGAGCCGAAGAAGCGCGCAAGGCGGCGATAGGAGTCCTTGCCTGTGCGCCAGTGCAGGGTCTCGAGGAGTGCGACGTAGGGAGCCAGGCCGAGCGTGAGCGGGACGAAGAGGTAGTGATAGAGGGTCGTCGTCGCGAACTGCAGTCTCGACAGGTCCACCAGGAGGCCGTCGTCCACGGGGTCATCAGACCATACGCGTCATCGTGGGTGAGAGGATTGCGCGATGATCCTGCTCCCCGGGCCGGCTGAGGGCGCTGTCGCCGTGACCGTGACTTCGCTGAAGATGACGTCCGCCGAGCAGATGGTGCCAGCGCCGCACACTCCTGATTCGGCTGCCTGGCACCGCGTCGACACCGATCGGTCATCGACCTCGCGGGACTTCTACCTGCGGGTGGGGGCGCCCTGGCACTGGGTCGACCGCCGCGACTGGCAGGACGACCAGTGGCGCGCATGGACCGATCGGCCCGAGCATCACCTCCTCGTCTGTCGGATGGACGGCACCGATGCTGGCTACGCCGAACTCGAGCAGCAGTCCGGCGGCGACGTGGAGATCGCCTACTTCGGCCTGCTGCCCGAGGCGATGGGGCGCGGCCTGGGCCGCTGGTGGCTGTCGGAGGTGCTCGCCGAGGCCTGGCGCCTGCCCGGCACCGAGCGCGTCTGGGTCCACACCTGCACCCTCGACGGCCCGGCCGCGCTGGCGACCTATGAGGGTCGCGGCCTGCGTGCCTACGCCCGCGAGGTCGAGTGGCGCATGCCGGCCAGCGATGCCGACCTGCCCGGGCAGAACACCTAGGCTGACCCCGTGAGCGATCCGCAGCCGCACCGACCCGAGGACGGTCAGGAGCCCCCCGCTCCGGTGTCGCCGTATCCGCCCCCGCCCGCGGCGTATCTGCCGCCGCCCGGTTATCCGCCGCCCGGGTTCCCGCCGCCCGGGTTCCCGCCGCCCGCATACCCGGCGAAGGCCAAGGCCAACGGCCTCGCACTCACCTCGATGATCCTGGGGATCCTCGGCATCAC
>VGBQ01000029.1 GCA_016870425.1 Actinomycetota bacterium
CGAAGGGTCCTGGGACGAGCCGGGGGTCTCGTCGCTGCTGTCCTGGCAGCAGCGCATCTGGCAGGGACGCGACACCTACGCCAAGGTCGTGCGCCGCGGATTCCTCTATCCCTGGGGCTTCACGGCCGCGGAGGTCGAGGAGGGCGTGCGCGTCTTCCGCGCCGACTCCGACGGCGCGATCCGCGCCATGTGGGAACTGCGCACCACCATCGTCGTCACGCAGCCCGAAGCCGATCTCGCGGGCAACTCCGCGGCCTCCGAAGCCGGCAAGAGAGCGGCGCTCTTCTCTCAGGTGATCTGCAAGACCGTGCAGACCCCGCCGCTGGTGCAGCCGCGCAGGTTCGTGGCGATCGGCAACCAGTGGGTGGCCCGCGACGGCTCGCCGATGCGGGTCTACACCCCGCGCGTGGCGACCCAGGGCGGCACGTCGCCGTTTGCCTTCGACCTGGTCGGCGTCGATCCCGATGGCAATGAGATCCCCTTCACGCAGCCACTCCTCTTCGCCCAGCAGCGGGTGGCGGAGGCCGAGGGTGCGAGCCCGCGCGTCAATCTGCCCGATCCCAACTTCAGCGTCCCGGGCTCGCAGCAGCTGCGCGACTACTACGACGCCTCCGTGCCCTACGCCGACAAGGCAGCGCAGATCGGCGGCGCAGTCGTCGCCTTCGCCGAGAACCTTGCCAACTCCGTCATATCCGACGACGGCGAGGTGCTCGCGGAGGGTTCCTCGAGCGGGGGGACCTCGCAGCCGGTCAAGGACATCGTCTTCGGCCTGGCGAATTCGCTCCCGGCCGTGGAGGAGGGCCAGGAGGCTCTCGCCCTCATCCGCGCCGATGCCGAGGCACTCGCCGCGCAACTTGTGCCCAACAACTTCCCCATCATCAAGGAAGCCCAGGTCTATATCCGCGACGCCGAGAAGCTCGCCCGCGAGACGGTGACGGCGGCCCTGAACTACCCGCGCGAATACCTCGAGAATGCCCTCGACGAGGCGGCCAACAAGGGGCAGGTCTATCTCCAAGCCGCGGAGAACGCCGCCAACCAACTGCTCATGGACGCCGCGGCAGCCGGCGGCATCGTCTCGCCCAATCTCACGGTCGCCGGGCTGAGCCGCACCCTCGGCAGTGTGTACGGCGATGCCCAGGCCCTCAAGGCGCTCATCAACGACGGCAAGGTCACTCCGGGCGAGGCCTTCAAGGCCCTCGAACTCCTCGGCGGCATCAGTCTTGCGGACATCATCCCCAACCCCTACCCCGCCGTCGACGAGGACGGCAAGCCCACCGGCATGGCACTGGCCATCACGTCGGAGTTCCTCGACACCGGCCTGCCCACCGAGCGCAACCACGTCACCATGTCGATGGACATCAACACCCAGGGTGAGCGCGGTCGCGACGTCCTGACGAGCATCCCCCTGATCGATGTCGACAGGGCTCGGCTGACGATCCTCGCCGAGACCACCATCCCCACCCAGTCGGGCGAGGCGACCTGGTCGGTGCGCGGTGACCTCAGTGACTTCATCGTCCACCTCGTGCCCGTCGACGGCATGAGGTTCGTGAGCGTCGATGTCGCCCGCATCCTCTTCACCGCAGGCAGCGGCAAGAGCCCCAATGTCGACGTCGACGTACGCGAGGTCGACTTCACCGGCCTGCTCACTCTCGTCAAGTCCCTCGCCTCCTACCTCCCCTTCGGTGATCTGCTCGTTATCGACGTCGATCGCGAGGGGATCCAGGCCTCCTTCTTCTTCGAGTTGCCGCCCATCACCCTGGGCGCGGCGGCCATTACGGGGGTCGGGGTCGGCGCCAAGCTGGGCATCCCGTTCGGCTCCGGACCGGTGCGCTTCGGCTTCCTCATGTCGCGGCCCGACGATCCCTTCTCGTTGACGATGATGGGTCTGGGGGGCGGGGGCTATCTCGACCAGGCGCTGGGGCTGCGCGGCATCGAGCGCCTGAGCATCTCGGGCTTCCTCGAGGCGAGCGTCAAGGTCGATTTTGGTGTCGCCAGCGGCGGAGTCATCGCCCGCGCGGGCTTCCAATTCGCCATCGGTGCCGACGAGGGCCTGGCGCTCACGGCCTTCGCCAGCCTCGACGGACACCTTGACGTGCTGGGCATTGCCAGCGCCAGCATGCACGTCTACGTCGGCCTCACGGCCACGATCCCCAGTGACTTGCCCGATTACGCGCGGCTGCGCGGAGTGGCATCGTGCACGCTACGCGTCAGTGTCGCCTTCTTCTCCGAGTCGGTCACCTTCCAGGTCGAGCGCTCCTTCAAGATGGCCTATATCGATCCACCCGGCGCGCGCAGCATCTCTGCGCGCAGCGTCTCCTCCCGGAGTGGAGCCGAGATCCCGCCCGCCACCTTCGACGACGCCTGGAGTGAGCGGTCCTGGGCCGACTTCTGCGGAGCCTTCGCATGATCCTCGAGACGATCGTCTTCACGGCCCTGCCCACTGCGCGCAAGGGCAATGAGCTCTTCGCCTCGGTCCTGATCTCGCCCCAGCTCGGTGGCGACGAGAGCAACCCCAAGCGACTCCCGCTGTCGCGCTATCGGGATTTTGTGGGCGGTCAGTGGACACGGATCGTCGCGGGTATCGAGTGGCAACTGATCCTGCGCTGGAGCGTCGATGACTCCCAGGAGGACTATCTCGCCGCTGAGCGCATCTCGGTGGATCCTGACCCGGATCTCTTCGCGACGATCTTTCCCGCGGACATGCCCGTGGATCCCTTCACCTACACCGACTACGCCGACGCACCGGTCGTCTCCTACCCCGCGGCCCGTCTTGCGCGAGACCTCAACCGTCTGCAGGAGGCCGTGGCGCAGCAGGCGCCGTACGACCGCCCTCCTATCGAGTCGATGGTCACGCGCGCCGGTGACTTCACCAAGGCCCCAATGGATCCCTTCGTTCTCTACGGCGATCGCCGCGAGAAGCTCGATCTGGGCATCGACCAGGTGCTCGCGACCACCGGAGTGCTCACGACCCCCGAGGGTGCGACCTCGGAGGGCACTGCGCGCTCGATCGCCATGCTGCATCGCATGCTGCGGCCCAACGTGCTGTCGGACTCACCGGCGAAGCGCACGTGGCCGGATCTGGACTTCCACAGGGTCCTGTCCCTGCTGCAGTCGCATCCCCAGCTCCTGCGACGCCTCGGACTGCTCGTCGACCTGCGCGTGCCCATCACCCGCATCCGCCGCCAACAGGGCACTCCACGGGTCTACGCCCTCATCGACTGGCCCCCGCCCTACGACCCCGACGTCGCGGGGCTGGACATCACGACCTCCTTCCCGCGCGTGCGCACGAGGCTCGCGGCTGACTACTTCCGGCCCGCGCCGCGAGCAGCCGGCCTCACCGATGCCGGCTTCGCCAATCTCGCCTCCGCGGTCGCCATCACGAGCACGATCGAGAGCGAGATCCTCGGCATGGAGGCGGAGGCGACCGGCACGGCACGCCTCATGCGCCACGAGCCTCGCCTGGAGACCTACTCGACGCCGCAGAAGCGCGGTATCCCCGCTCGCCACACCGCGGGCGTGGAGTTCGTGCGACCCGACGAGGCTGCTCGTTGGCGAGAGCGGATGGGCGTGGCCAGCAGGCTGCGGCGCGCCCTGGATGCGGGCGACGACGTACTCCTCGACGCCGAAGACGTCGTGATGGGCTATCGCATCGACATTCGCCGCGCGGGCGACACCGCGTGGCGCAGCCTGCACCGCCGCCAGGGCACGCTCACGCCGTACGCCGGCGTGCGCGCACAGTCACCGATCGCGCTGGGCGCTGACGAGGGTTGGTCGGAGCAGGCTGCGACGCGCGATGACAGCGATCTCGTGCAGGGACGCCCCGTGATCAAGATGCGCGAGACACTCGCGATGTGGAAGGGCTGGAGTCTCTCCCTGCCCGCGCCGGGCGACTCCCTCGACAGTGAGGACCGCCCCACCGGGCCGATCACCGCCGAGGACGCCCCCGATCTCATCGCGAGCATGCACGCCACGATCGACTACGCCGCCCCCGGTGACGGCGCGCGACTTCCCGCCCTGCGCTTCTCCACGCGCGACTACGAGGCGCGCATGCGCTGGGTCGATCTCGGTGGCAACTCCCTCGAGCCTGACGCCGCGGGTGGCTCGATCCTGAGGTTCCCCTACCTGCGTCACGATCCCGTGCCCTCGCCCGCGCTCTACATGACCACGCCTCCGGTGTGGTCGGAGACCGTCGACGTGATGGTGCTGCGCACCGCCAATGATCGGCGCTACGACCTCATGACCGCCGAGCGCTGGATCGCTCCACCGAAGTCCGCGGCGTTCTTCTGCCTCATGCACGGGATGTTCGACGACGCCAACGGCCGTCCCCGCGCCGACGCCTTCGCGACGATTGCCGGTCGCGAGAGCGCGAGCATCGACGTCGAGATCGATCCGGCAGGCCCCACGCCGTATGTCGTGCGCGACCCGGGGGCCGTGCCCTATCTGCCCGATCCGCTGGCCAAGGGGCTGCTCGTGCGCGGAGCGCCGCAGCGGCGCGGTGCCTTCACCGGCGAGGTGGCGCTGAGCTACCGCGGCCGCTGGCCCAATGTCGAGGTCGCCAGCATCAAGGCCGACGGCGCGCGGCCGAGCGGGGTCGACGTACAAGGTGAGCAGGTCATCGTCGGGCTCGCGCCGGGTCGCGTCGCGCACCTGCGGCTGTCGCACAGTCTCACTCCCAGCGGACTGGCGCTCATGGACCTGTGGCGGCGCATCTCGGGCTCGGCCAATGAGGTGGAGGCGCGCAAGGGTGCGAACTGGCTCCTCACGCCCGATCGCGTGCTCGTCGTCGTGCACGCGGTGCAGCGGCCGGTGCTGGCCCCGGCCTTCATCCCCGTGCGGGTCGGTGCGGCCAACAGGGTGTGGCGGGCACAGCGCGAGGCCGGTGAGAGCGACGCGGCGCTCAGCGGATTCCTCACCCTTGATCAGCCATCGACCGAGTCGGTCGACATCGTGGGCGTGCGCACCTATGCCGTCGATGAGGGCCCGGGCACCGCGCCACCGCGGGTGGTCGTGCGGTCCGACATGGGCGTGCTCGGCACGTCCCCCGTCATCGATCCGGCGCCCGGCGGCGGTGAGGCCGATGTGCGTCTGGCCGTGCGCGCACCCTTCCCCGACACCCGCCGCGAGCAGGTCTCGCTCACGGCGATCGCGAAGTCGCGCTATGCGGAGTACTTCCGCCGCACCGTCACCGCGAGCGCGCAGACCGCGGTCATCTCCCTCAACGCCGGCCAGCCGATCGTGGCGGGCAGCGTGCGCGTGGGCTACCGCTACTTCGGTGCCGACCTGCAGCCGATCGACGGCAAGGCCCAGGAGACGGCGTACATCGTCGATGCTGACGCCGGCACCCTCCGCCTGGACCCCGATGCCCCGGCGGAGGATGCGATCCCCACGTCGGCATTCCTCACGATCTCCTTCATCCCCGGCCCGATCACGCGGGCCAGCACCGATGCGAGCGTGGCGGGCGACCGCCGGGGTGCCAACCTCACCGTGCCGAGCAGTGCGCGGCCGCTTGCGCCGCAGGCGGAGTGGATCCTGCCGGCCTTCGGCTGGAGTGCCCGCAATCGCACCAGCACCCGGACCGGGCGCGCCCTGCGGATCTATCTCGCCCGGCCGTGGTTCACCTCCGGCATCGGCGAGGAACTCGCCATCGTCCTGCAGCCGGCCAATGCGGGCGTCAATGCTGCGCGCGACGCGCTCGTCACACAGTGGGGGCTGGACCCGATCACGACGGGTGGCACGCTGCCGCGCAGCCACTATCCCCTGGCGCCCCATTTCACCAATGCCGCGCTTGCGGCGCGCGGGGTGCGCATGGCGGAGATGGATGCCGATGTCGACATCGTGCGCTACCGCATCGGCGGGCACAATGCCGAGGGCGAGGTCTCCGGCTACGACCCCGATCGCGATATGTACTTCGTGGACATTGAGATGAACCCGGGCACGGCGTACCGACCCTTCGTGCGCCTGGCGCTCGCGCGATACCAGCCCTTCAGTGTCGATGGTCTGCACCTGTCAGCGATCAGCCTGGTCGACGTGGTCCAGCTCGAGCCCGACCGCACCGCCAGCGTCGCGATCTCCGGGTCAGGCGCCAAGCAGTCCGCGTCGTTCACCCTCACGGGGCGCTCCTACGCCGCCAACGAGATGGGCCCCGGCCCGGGCAAGGCGGTGGCGATCCTCGAGAGGTACGACGGCCCCACCGGACCGAAGGCCGATCCGACCCTGTCGGCGGCGTGGACGCAATTGCAGACGGTGACGCTGACCGGGTCGATCGAGGGCACGCAGGCGACCTGGACCGGGCGCATGACCGTGCCGGGCACGCGCCCCGCCGGGCGCTACCGCATCGTCTTCGAGCAGTTCGAGCTCATCCGCACCGACGGCACCAGCACCCCCTGGCGCCAGGTCCGTGACAAGGACGGCAAGTTTGGCGAGCGGCTCGTGCACCAGGACATCATCGGGATCTGAGGATGACTATGCGACGGGATCGATCGCGGCGATGGCTACCCATCGTGGCTGCCCTCGTCGTGGGTGCCGCGATGATCGCCCCCGCGAGCGCGGCGGTGGAGGATGGCGACACCCCGGCCGTGGAGAACCTCGTCGTCTCGGCGGTCGGCACAGACGGGGGTCAGAGGTTCGTCACCATCACGTGGGATCCCCCGGATGTGGCCTACGACGACGTCGAGTACCGCGTGCTCTACTCCCACGACTGGAGACCCCAGCGCTCGGTCCAGAAACTCACCGAGCGCGAGGATGTGCGCCTGCGCAACCTGAAGCCGGGGCGTGTCTACACGGTCACCGTGCAGGCCGATGTCGGCGACGGCTGGGGGCAGCCGGCGACCGCGACCTTCGTCACCCCCGGTGTCTCCGATGTGCCCTGGGTCGTCTCGGTAGGTGACTCCTTCATCTCCGGCGAGGGCGGCCGCTGGGCCGGCAACACCGACTTCCTGCCCAACTTCCGATCCGAGACCGACACCGGAGAGCGCGCGTACTACGACTACGTCGATGGCGAGACGATCCCCGAGTGCCATCGCTCCCACTCCGCCCTCATCCACATCGGCACGGCCCGCTCGATGAATTTCGCCTGCTCGGGTGCTATCACGACGTCCGCCTATGACGGCACCTATTGGAAGCCGGGCATCGACCGTGTCGAGCGGCCCGATGTAAACCTCGGTGAGTTCGGTCCCGCCGTCGGCCAGGCGGAGCTGCTCAAACGCTTCGCCGAGGACCACGAGGTCAAGATGGTTGTGCTGTCCATCGGAGGCAACAACTTCTACTTCTCCGACATCGTCACCACGTGCGCGAAGGCCTACATCTTCTCCACCACGCCGTGCAGCGCCAGCCCGCGACTCGCGGGCTACATTAGCGAGGACTGGCAGGACAGGGTGCGTGCCGAGATCAAGACCGCCATCCTGGAGGTCATCTGGGCGATGCGTGCCGCGGGCTATGAGGATGACAAGTGGACGCTGGTGCAGCACCTGTATCCGCGGCCCATCGCCACCTCGGACCTTATGCGCTACCCCGAGTCGAGGCTGCCGATCCTGAACTACCGGCAGACCCGCGGCGGCTGCGGCATGTGGGATGCCGATGCCAACTGGGCGGTCAGGACCGTGCTGCGCACCGTCAATGAGACGGCCCAGGAGGCAGCGGACGAGGCATTGGACTTGCAGCCAACGGCGCGCATCGTGCAGATGGAGACCTCCGATGCCTTCAAGGGCCATGAGCTGTGCAACAAGTACGTCTATCGGCTTAACTCGTGGAACAGCGAAGACGCCAAGGGGGTCAACCACTGGCGTCATCCCAAGGCAGCGGACCGATCGGAGTGGATGAAGGAGATTGACGTCTCCAATATCAGCGCGGCGACCAAGAACGAGTCCTTCCACCCCGGATTCTGGGGCCAGCTCGCACTGCGCAATTGCCTGCGGCAACTGTGGAATCAGGGCTCCATCACCACCGGGGGTAGGTGCACCGCCACCTCGGGGGTCAATGCGCGCGGTGAGCCGCGCGCGGACTTCACGCCGGACCCCACACTGACGCTCCTGCCATGATCGCAGGCCGGATCCTCGTGCTGGCCTCGATGGTCGCGCTGCTGCTCGTGCCGACGGGGGCGACCCAGGCTGCGTGGCTCTCCACCCCTCGTGAGGCGCCGACACCGCCGACCGAGATGACCCGCACTCCCTGGCAGCGCACGGGCGAGACGTATCGCACGCAGGTCACCTGGACCCCAGCCGCGGGGACGTCCGTAACCGGCTACTCCGTCGACATCGTTCGGGGCGATGAGCTCATCCTCGAACTCGAGATCACCCGTCCCGTGATCATCCTGCGCAAGCTCCTCCGCGGGACGGCGTACACCGTGCGCGTGGCTGCGGTGAATGACGATGGTGTCAGCGAACCGGCAGAGCTGAGGATGTTCACTCCGGGCAAGGTGCCGCCGGACACCGATCCCGGTGAGCTGGCCGGCCCCCCGCCGCGCCTCACCGCAATCTCCCCGGCGACCGGTCGGCCGGGGACGCGCGTCACCATCAGCGGCTCCAACTTCGACAATCTTCGATACGTCAAGTTCGGGCCGCGACTCGCCGCGTTCTACGTGAGTGGCACGACGATCGTCGCCATCGCGCCGGCCGGGTCAGGCACCGTCGACATCGAGGTCATGAGCGCCGGTGGCGCGTCCACCCTGCGCAAGGCGTACACCTACAGGCCATGAGCAGCAAGACAGGAGCAGCAGATGAGTGAGCCAGTGTCATCGGGTGTGAGCCGTCGCGCCTTCGTCACCGGGGTGGCAACAGCTGCCGCCGCCGTCGCCACCGTCGGGGTCGCGCGCGCGGAGGAGCCGGGCTCCTGGGTGTGGCGCGGGTCGGACTGGCAGATGGTGCGGCCCGCCTCAGCAGGGGCCGTGCCCGATCGCGGGGCACCGGCCAGCACGGAGGGAGTAGTGAGCGACGGTGCACGCACGGGCCGCTTCCGCTCCGTGCCTCTCGGTGCCGGCGCGCACCTGCATCTGTTCACCTTCGACGACGGCATGCTCATCGGGCTCGGCGGTGGCCTGAGCACCGGTGCCTACGCGGTCGTCGGCGGCACCGGCCGCTTCGCCGGCATCTCGGGGGCCTACGTCGCCGAGCAGACCCCGGCCACCCCCGGCAACGAGGGCACCGCCCTCTTCACGATCACCCCGCAGCGATAGGAGATCGCCATGGCAGTGAAGTACTACCTGAAGCTCAACGGCATTGACGGCGACGTGACCAATCGGGACTACCCCAGGTGGGTGGATGTGCTGTCCTACGCGTGGGACACGACGCGAACCTTTGGAGCCGAAGGCGGGCTCGGCAACTCACCGCTGCGCGTGACGACGCTCATGGGCAAGCACTCGACACCTTTGATGCTGAGGCTGGCGACCAACCGAGCTATCGGAGAGGTGCGTCTGGCCGGGGTGACGGGATCGACGAAGTTCATGGAGATCAAGCTCACGGGTGGGCTCCTTGCTGCATGTGACACTGCGGCATCGGCATCAGCGGACTATCCCGCCGAGGTATACGCCTTTCGATACGACCGCATCGAGGTCAACTACTGGCCGGTCGCCAACGGTGTGCAAGGCGCACTCCTGGCAGCCGACTGGGCGGCCGGCGAGTTCTAGGCCGAGCGGGGAGGGGAGAACCTTTTCTTTGTGCGCCGCTGCCAGGCTAGGGTGCCGTCGCGCTCAACGGGCCGGATGGCACCCGGTGAGTAGGCGGCCTGCCCCGGAGCCTGACACGGCGGACGCCGTCACGGGGAAGCGTCCGCTGCTGCTCGGGGCGGTCCATCAGACCGAGGACACCTCGTCGGCGACGTCCATGAGGACCGCGACGTCGGCCGGACTCGTGCGGACGTTGGTGAAGCAGGGGCGCAGCCAGGTCTCGCCGTCGACGGTGGCGTGGGAGATGTAGACGCGGCCGTCGGCCTGCAGGCGCTGGACGAGCTCAGCATTGTCAATGCCGGGTTTGCGCATGAGGACGATCGAGAGGTCCGGCACCGGTCCGACCTCCCAGCCGCGGGTGGCGGCCATCACGTGCAGATCGCGCGCGAAGTCGACATTGCGCTGGATGGCCTCCCGGAACTTCGTCGCGCCATGCACGCGGAAGGCGAGCCAGAGCTTGAGTGCACGCAGCGGGCGGGAATACTCCAGCGTGACGTCGACCGCGTTGCGCGTGCCGGGGATGTACGACGTCTCGTGGCCAAAGGCCGCCGCGAGGGTGGACTCATCGCGCACCATGACGATGCCGCAGGCCTTGGGCACGAACATCCACTTGTGAGCATCCACCGTGACCGAGTCGGCGCGCTCCAGCCCCGAGAAGCGCTCGGGCATCACCGAGGCGGCGGGCAGGCCGTAGGCACCGTCGACGTGCATCCAGATGCCGTGCTCTGAGCAGACATCAGCGATGGCATCGAGGGGATCGATGGCTCCGGTGAGCGTGGTGCCCGCGGTGCCGACGACGGCGATGGGGGTCAGGCCGGACGCGCGGTCGGCGCGGATCATCTCGTCGAGTGCCTCGGGGCGCATGCGGCGGTGCCCATCGATGGGCACGGCGCGCAGGTTGTCCGACCCCACGCCGAGCAGCTCGATCGCGCGCACGATCGAGTAGTGGGCATCGGCCGAGCAGTAGGCGACCGCGTGGGGCGGCGTACCTGACCTTCTGCTGCCCGGCACCGCGCGCTCCCGCGCCGCGGCGAGCGCAGTGACATTGGAGACGGTGCCCCCGGAGGTGAAGGAGCCGCCTGCGGCGGGGAAGCCGACGAACTCCGCCGTCCAGCGCAGTGCCTGCGCCTCGATCAGCGTCGCGGCACCGGCATGCAGGGCGAGGTTGGGGTCGTAGGAGTGCGCGAGCAGGTCGGCGAGTGCGCCGATCTCCAGGCCGGATGAGCCGATGTAGGCCAGATAGCGCGGGCGTGCCTGCGCCAGTGACTGGTCGAGTGCCTCCGCGGCCTCGTCGAGGGCTTCGACGACATCGATGCCGGCCTCGGGCAGCGGCAGGTCGAGAGTGGCGAGGAGTTCGGGGGAGATCGGCGGCTCGATGTCGCGGGCGTGGTCGAACTCCTCCCACGCGGCGGCGACGAGGTCGCGTGCGTGGTCCAGTGCCCTCTCCCGCTCAAGCTTCATGCCTGAGCCTTGCGTGGCACACTTGCGACCCATGAAGACGCCGCAATCCCTTGAAGCGGACTACTCGTGCGCCTTCGAAGAGTGGTGCGGCTCGCAAGACGAGGCGCTGTGGAGAAATGTCGTCGGAGACGGGCTCGATCTCCAGGCAGACTGATCACGCGCTGTCGACCGCCTCTTGCCCGATCTCCTTGCGGTAGTGCATGAGGTCCTTGGTGCGGTTGACGCCGACGACGCCGATCACCTCACCGTCGCGCAGGTACTCCACGATGCAGTCACCGCTCCACTCGCCATCGACGAGAGTGGGAGTGCCCAGTGCCGGCTCGCCGTAGGACTGCAGCGAGAAGTCGTACTGGTCGCTCCAGAAGGCGGGCATCGGGCGGAAGTCGCCGGTGGGCTCCTCGCCGTTGAGCAGCGCACCGAGGGTCTGGCCCGCGCGTTTGCCGGTCTCGGTGGGGAGATTCCAGTGCTCGATGCGACGGGGGATGTCGTCGAAGCGCGGATTGGGGAAGCGTGCAATGTCCCCGACCGCGACGACGGGCACCTCGGTGCCCACCACGCGCATGAGATTGTCGGTGAGCACGCCGTCCTGTAGGTCCAGTCCATTGCCCTGCAGCCACTCGACATTGGGCACGCTGCCCACGGCCTCGATGACGACATCCGCGGTGAGCCGCGTGCCGTCGGCGAGCGTGACGCCGTCTGCGTGGAATTCCTTCACTCCCTGACCGAGGTGGAAGGTCACGCCGTGCGCCTCGTGATGGGCTTTCATCGCCGCGCCGAGCTCGGGCCCGAGCGGGCGCAGCATGGGCTCCGCGTCGTACGCCGTGACCGTGACCTCGCAGCCGAGCTGGCGCGCGGTGGCCGCGACCTCGCAGCCGATGAAGCCGGCACCGACGACGAGGAGAGATGCACCGGGGGTCAGTCGCTCGCGCAGGGCGAGCGCGTCGTCGGCCGTGCGCAGCACCGGTGGTTGGGGGCCGGGCACCGGGAGGTGTCGCGGGCGGATGCCGCTGGCGATCACCAGGCCATCGAAGGGGTACGCCGCATCGTCGACCATGACCATGCGCGAAGCCAGCGAGCAGCCTGTCGCGGGCGCACCGAGGCGCCAGTCAATGTCGTCGTGCTTGCGGCGGAAGTGCAGTCCCTCGACCTCGACACCACCCTTGAGTGCCTCCTTGGACAGCGGGGGGCGGTTGTAGGGCAGATGGCGCTCGTCGCCGATGACCATGACATCGAAGCCCTGGCCGCGCACTGACTCCGCGGCACGCAGGCCACCGAGGCCTGCTCCGACGACGATGACCTGGGCCATCAGGCCTGGATTTCGATCGCCTGCATCGGGCAGACGTCGACCGCGGCCTCGATCTGGTCAGCCAGTGCGTCATCGACCTCGCCGACGTACTCGAGCTTGCCATCGTCGTTGAGCGCGAAGACGGTGGGTGCCTCGAAGGTGCACTGGCCGTAGTGCTGGCACTTGTCCATGTCGACGTAGACCTTCATCACTTCTCCTCGACTGTTGACGGGTAGAGATGCTTGCTCGGGGTGCGGATGCCGCGGAACTCCCAGTCGCCCCCCAGCGCGGTCGAGACGACCTCCTCCGACTCGGTCGGCTGTGCGCCGACGTCGGTGCGGATCGGCGTGGGGCCCTCGACAATGTGGTTGGTGAGCGTGCCGAGGCCCTCGACCTCGACCTCGACGACGTCACCGGGCTGCACGGGCCGGGAGAAGGCCGGGGTGCCGGAGAAGAGCAGATCGCCGGGCACGAGCGTGATGGTGCGCGCGATGTCGGCGACGAGGTAGTGCATGTCCCATTCCATCTCCGCCGTCGTGGAGTCCTGCTTCGCGACGCCGTTGACGAGGGTGCGGATGCCCTTGTTGCGGAAGTCCCAGTCCGTGACGACACCGGGGCCGACCGGGGCGAGAGTGTCGGAGCCTTTGACGCGCAGCATCGAGCCGGCGTCGGTGTCGCGGAAGTCGTGCAGGCCGTAGTCATTGCCGATGGAGTAGCCCGCGATGTAGTCCGCGGCCTGAGCAGGGGAGATGTTGCGACATGTGCGGCCGATGACGATGACGATCTCGCCCTCGTAGTTGAGCCACTTGCAGCCGGCAGGACGCACAACGCCTGCCCTGTGCGAGTTGAGCGCGGTGATGGGCTTGTGGAAGTACGTCGGCGCCGGAGGAAGCTTGGTCATGAACTCCTCGGTGCGGCTGGCGTAGTTGAGGTGCACCGCGATGATCTTGGTGGGCTCGGTCGGGGGGAGGTGGATGGCCTCATCGATGGCGACCTCGCGGCCATCGCCGGCAACCAGGGCATCGCCCTCGCGGCGTACCTCGCAGGGATAGCCGTCGAGCAGGATGCGGCGGTATTCAGTCATCAGGCGCTGACCTTCTGCTCGCTCGTGGCGGGGCGCGTCCAGCCCGTCGCGGGACGGTCGAACCACACGTGGACCTGGCTGGTGCCGATGGCGTTCTCGTAGTCGCTGTACTGCACGCCGGGCGCGACGAAGTCGGCCTCGCCCATGGCGCCGGCCATCATGAGGTAGTGGGCGAACATCGCCTCGGGGCGCACGGTGAGGAATTCAGGCATTGTCTCGAGCACGAGGTCGTGGCGGCCCTCGGCGAACCATGCGAGGCGCTCGTGGTCCATGTCGCGGGCCTTGTCGCTGATGATGTGTGAGGGGTCGCTCGACTCGTGCTTGCGCAGCTCCTTGAGCTTGTAGAAGGTGTGCGAGAGCGAGCCGGTGGCGACGATGATCACCTTGCGGTCGCTGGCGGCGACAGCCTCCCCGATGGCCCGGCCCACGCGCAGGAAGTCATCGGTCTCGCCGGTCTGGCAGACGCTCACGGAGATCCAGCGCTTGTCGAGGCCCTTGCCGAGATAGCTCCACAGGTTGAGGGAGGGGTAGTAGAGCGGGAGGTATTCGTCGTCGATCGCGGTGATCCAGGTGCCGTTGGGCTCACCGCGGGCCGCGATCGCCTCGGCGAGCTCGGGGTCGCCGCGCCACTCGTAGGGGATGCGGCACATGCCGCGGGGCAGCTCCTCGGCAGTGAAGAGTCCGGCGCGGCGCGCGTGGGAGGTGACGACGAACTCGACCGTCGTGAACCAGTGCGAGTCGAGCACGATGACGGTGTCGTAGTCGAGGGTCTCGAACTTCTCCTTGCGCAGCCGCTCGAGGCCGGTGACGATCGTGATCTCCTTGCCGTCGTTGAGCTCGTAGCGGACGTCCTTGGGCAGCATGATGGTGGGAACATGCGACAGCAGTGCCGCGGCGACGACCTCTCCCATGACTACCTCCAGCCGTTGGGGGAATAGCAGGTGTTCTTGACGTCAGCGTAGAAGTCGAAGGACCACACGCCGCCCTCGCGTCCGATGCCCGACTTGCGGGAGCCGCCGAAGGGGGCGCGCAGGTCGCGAACGAAGAAGCAGTTGACCCACACGGTGCCGGCGACGAGCTGTCCCGCGATGCGCTCGGCGCGCGGACGATCACCGCAGACGAGGGTGGCGGCAAGGCCGTAGTCGGTGTTGTTGGCCAGGGCGATCGCCTCGTCCTCGGTGGAGAAGGTCTGCATCGTGAGGACCGGTCCGAAGACTTCCTGCGTGAGGATCTCCGAGCCGAGAGCGGCCCCGGTGATGAGTGTGGGGGCGTAGTAGAAGCCGCCCGCGACAGGTTCGACGCGCTCGCCGCCGAAGGCGACCTGCGCGCCATCCTTGCGCGCGCGGTCGACGAAACCCTCGATGCGCTCAAGGTGCACGGGGTGGATCTGCGGGCCGAGGTCGGTGGCTTCATCGCGCGGATCGCCCTGGCGGATTGTCACTACCCTGTCCGCGAGGCGCTCGGCGAACTCCTGCGCGACGGACTCGTGCACGAGCAGGCGCGTGCCGGCGAGACAGACCTGGCCGGCGTTGTCGTACTGCTCGGCCGCGATCTCCGCGGCAAGGCCGAGGTCCGCGTCGTCCATGACGATCGTCGGCGACTTGCCACCGAGCTCGAAGGACAGCGGGGTGAGATTCTCTGCGGCGGCCCTGGCCACGGCCTTGGCGGTGGGCACGGAGCCGGTGAAGCAGATGCGCGAGACGCCCGGGTGCCCCGCGAGCGCGGCTCCCGCCTCGACGCCGATGCCCTGGACGACGTTGAAGACCCCGGGCGGCATGCCGGCCTCTGCGGTGATCTCCGCGAAGAGGCTCGCCGTGAGGGGTGCCCACTCCGGCGGCTTGAGCACCACGGTGTCACCCGAGGCGAGTGCCGGGCCGATGCGCCAGGTCGCGAGCATGAGCGGGGCGTTCCACGGCGTGATGATCGCCGCGACTCCCGCGGGATCCCACGACACGACATTGGTGTGACCGCGCGTCTCGAACTCCGGATGCTTCAGGTCGTTGACGGCGTACTCGGCGAAGAAGCGGATGTTCATCGCGACGCGCGGCATGACACCGCGGCGGTGCGAGCGCAGGAGTGATCCGTTGTCGCGGGTCTCGAGCTGAGCGAAGTCCTCCAGGCGAGCCTCGACGAGGTCGGCGACGCGGCCGAGGATCTCCCCGCGACCAACGGGACCGAGCTTGGCCCAGCCGGGGAATGCCTCCTGTGCAGCGGCGACGGCGGCATCGACCTCGCCCTGGCCGCCGCGCGCGACCTGGCCGAGGATGCTGCCGTCTATGGGGGAGAGGTCGTCGAACGCAGCGGCAGACTCGATCCGCTCGCCGCCGATCCAATGGCGTGGATCGACGCGTACGCCGGCGACGTCGAGCATGGGAGGACCCTCCTCAGGGGATTGCCCACTTTCGGGGATTGTTTGGACCCTAACGGATTCCCCGTGGGCATGCCAAGGGCTCGCCACTGCGAGGGCCTCCCACCTCCGCGAGTGTCGAGTAGCGGGGCGAAATTCGACACTTTTCGCCCCGCTACTCGACACTCGGTGCGGCAGGGCCCTAGGCGGAGAGCTTGCGGGCGTAGGTCGCGTCGAGGGCGAGGAGGAACGCGCCTTGGATCAGGATGGCCAGCCCATCGCCGCGGCCCATGCGGAACGACGTCTTCTCCGGCGGTCCGGGCTTGGCGTGGACGGCTATGTGGGCCCCCCCGGCGATGTAGACGACGTCGGCGGCGGCGTTGATGAGGAGAAGGGTCCGCAGCTTGCGCGCCTCGGCGTCGACCTGCTCCTGGGTGAGCTCACCGCGGCGGGAACGGCTGAGCGCGCCGACTCCGGCGATGAGGGCATCGCCCGCCCCCCACATGGCGGTCTGCCGCCCGAAGCGCACCCACTGCCTGCGCCCGGTCCGCTTGCCGATGAGCGCGATCGCGGTGCCCTTGATGACGCTGCCCGCTGCCCACACGGTGAGGAGAGTGGTGATCTCGTGCTCGTAGCCTTCGAGTTCGTCCCGGTCCATCGCTCCAGCATGTCAGTGGCCACGCGTCATGCAAAGTCGTCCAGAGCCACGAAGACGCCGTACTCGGGTCATGGAACTTGGTGAGCCTCCCAAGGCGGGGTCCTCTCGCGAAGAGTTGAAGCTCGCCTGGAAGAGCACCCCTGTCGTGGACTACTTCCGTCTTCGCGCGGACATCGATGCGATCCTCAATCAGGCTCTGGGTGACGCGGACGCCTCTACTTCAGACGACTAGCCTCGCCCTGTGAGCCGTCCTCGCATTGCCCTCATCGGTCGCTTCGCCGAGCACACGTCGGCCACCCGCTATGCCGGCGTGGTGTCGGCCCGTGCACTCCTTGAGTCGCTCTGGCTTGCCGGGGCGGATCCCGTCACCTTGCTGGCGGCTTCCGACGGCATGGACTGGACGTCGCGGCTCGAGGGCTTCGACGGCGTGCTCCTGTGCGGTGGGGCCGATGTCGATCCAGCGCTGTACGGCGAGACAACGGTGCATCCTGAGGTGTACGACGTCGATGCGCTTCAGGACGACGCCGATCTGTCGCTCGCGGCGTACTGCTTCGAGCACGGCGTACCCACGCTCGCCGTCTGCCGCGGGCTGCACGTGGTCAACGTGCTGCGGGGGGGCAGCCTCGTGCAGCACATGGACGATCACCATCGGCATGTCGTGCACGACGTCGTCATCGAGCGCGGGCCCGCGGGGATCGAGCCCGGACCCATCACTGCGTCCTGCTATCACCACCAGTGCATTGGCCGCCTCGGCTCAGGCCTCGACATCGTGGGTCGCGCCGAGGACGGGACGGTCGAGGCGGTCACCATCGACTCCGCCGGGTGGGCCTTCGGAGTGCAGTGGCATCCAGAGGACACCGCGCGCGAGGACCCGCGCCAGCTGGGCGTCTTCCGCGCACTGGTCGACGCCTCGCGCTGAGGATCCACAGAGTCGCGGGAGCTTCGCTGTCCACAGATTTAACAAAGAGTCTTGTCAGAGATACTCAAGGGCCCTTGAAGTCAGGGGGTGAACCGACGTATCCTGCTGAGGAGCCTGGCGCGCCTCGCCAAAGACAGCGGCGTGGCCTTCCAGCTCGACCGCCGTACAGGGCCGCACGACGTCTACCGGCGGGGCGATCACGTGATCCCCATCCCGCGTCACCGCGAGGTCAATGAACGCCTTGCTCGATCGATCCTGCGGGAAGTCCACAGATGGTCGGAGGGAAGCTGATGAAGACCTACCAGGTTGATGTCGCGAAGGATGAGGGCTGGTGGATCATGCACGCTCGCATCACCCGGACGATCATCTATAGCCAAGCGAAGCGTATTGACGACATCGAGTTCATGATTCGGGACGCGATCGCAGGCGCACTCGATGTGAATCCGGACTCCTTCGCGATCGAACTCGACTTTGACCTGGACCCGGACGTCCTGGCGCAGGTCAGCCGGGCGCGGGAGGCTTCACTCGAGGCCGCCGAAGTCCAGGAGCGTGCCTCACGCGAGTCTCGCGCCGCGGTCCAGGCTCTGCGCAAGGAGGGGCTGACGCTCAAGGAAGCCGGATACTTCCTTGGCGTCACGCCGCAGCGCGTGGCGCAACTGCTGAACTCTTAGGCCTCGATCCGGTCGACGATCCATTCGGCCATCGCCAGGCTCGAGGTCCACGCCGGCGAGACGGCGTTGAGCACGTGGGTCGAGCGCTCTCCGGGACGCACGATGAAGTCCATCTCGAGCCTGCCGCTCGGCACATGCAACAGCTGCGCGCGT
>VGBQ01000030.1 GCA_016870425.1 Actinomycetota bacterium
GCCGTCAGGAGACGGTGCCCTCGTGTCCCGGAGGCAGCAGGGCCTCGACCGCCGCACCATCCCAGCGGGCTCCGTGACCGGTCACGATCGCCTCACGACCGGCGTCGGCCGTCACGAGCGTGATCTCCAGTCGATTGTCGGCTAGGTGGTCCACGCGGCCCGCGCCCCATTCGACGACGGTGACGGCACCGACGAGATCGAGGTCGAGGTCCTCGATCTCCGATGGACCGTGCAGACGGTAAGCGTCGACATGCAACAGGTCGATACCGCGATCCCCCGCCGGGTGGCGCCGCGCGATAACGAAGGTGGGGCTCGTGACCGCGCCGCGTACGCCGAGTCCCTCGCCGAGCCCTCGCGTGAAGGTCGTCTTGCCGGCACCAAGCTCACCCGTGAGCACGATGAGGTCACCCGCCCGCACGTGTGCGGCCACGGCGCGACCCCACGCGCGGGTGGCTTCGCCGTCAGCGAGGTGGATCGCGCGCCGCCCCATCAGCTCACGCGCTCGACGAGAGCCCGCAGATGCTTATTGACATCCTCGGCCGCCTCAAGTGTGAGCATGTGGCCCACCCCCGGGAGGATGACCAACTCCGCCGATGGTGTGTGCCGCACGATCTCGTAACTGTGACCGACGGGAGTGAGGAGGTCGGCGTCGCCCACCATGATGAGCAGATCGCATCGGTCCAGCACATGCAGGGCGCGCATCTTGTCGTGCCCCTGGAGCGCTGGGAGCAGGTCGGCGAGCACATCGACGGGCGTGCCATTGATGAGGTCGGCCACGATGCGGGTGCCATCAGGTGGCACCGTGGACCCGAAGGCATAGGCGCGCGTCACGAGCAGGCCTAGATCACTCGAGGAGCGTCGCGCTCGCTCGATGAGCCCGGACACCGGGCCCTGGGACTCCAGGGCAGCACCGATGGAGGGGGCCATGCGGTGCGCGAGTCGCGCCACGGGGCGGGGCAGGCCCAGGTCAACATCGGCAATCCCGCCAGCGGAGGTGGCGAGCAGGGCGACACCGCGCACCCGGCCTCCGAAGATCTCCGGACGCTGGTCAGCCAGGGCCATGATCGTCATGCCACCCATCGAGTGGCCGACGAGCACGACCGTGCCCTCAGGGGCCACGGCATCGAGCACGCAGCCCAGGTCCGCGCCCAGGCGCTCGATGGTCGTGCCCGGGACGCCCCGCTCGGATCCGCCATGCCCCCGCTGGTCCCACAGCACCACGCGCGCGATGCCGCGCAGTGCCTCGCGCTGACCCGGCCAGGAGTCCAGGGACAGGCCGTAGCCATGGCTGAAGATCACGGTCGGGGCGCCATCGGGGACATCCTGGATCTCCTCGATGACCCGGAGGGAGACTCCATCGTCAGTGACGACCTCATGCGTGACACCGGTGGCAGACTCAATGCCGACGAATTCTCGCGCCTGCAGCCGACGCGTGGCGAGTCGCTCAGCCAGCGCACCCGCGGCCACGCCCGCCGCGAGAATGCCGAGGGCAGCGAGACCCCTGCCCGGACCAGCCATGCTCACTCCTCGACGTAGCGACGCGGCACGCGCGCGCCCACGCGTGTGACGATCTCGTAGCCGATGGTGTCATCCCACGCTGCCCACTCCTGCGCGGTGGGCTCACCCGAGCCGCCCGTGCCCCACACGACGACCTCATCGCCAGCAGTCACGGGAGCCTCGCCGACATCGACCACCACCTGGTCCATCGCAATGCGCCCGACGACCGGATGGCGCTGTCCGCCGATGAGCATCTGAGCACCCCGCGCCGTGCGCGGCAGGCCGTCGCCGTAGCCGATGGGCACAAGCGCCAGGGTGGTCTGCCGTGGCGCACGCCAGGTGAGGTTGTACGACGCACCGTGCCCCTCGGGCACGCGCTTGGTGGCTGCCACCGTGCCGCGCAGCGTCATCACCGGGCGCAGGGAGCCGAGGTCGATGCGTGGTCCCGGGGGGACGCCGTACGTCGCAATGCCCAGCCGCACCAGGTCGTAGCGCGTGTCGGGCCGACTGAGCGCGGCCCCGCTGGAAGCCAGGTGGCGCACCTGCGGGTGTACGCCGGCCCGCTCCGCCTCCGCGAGCGCATGCTCGAATGCTGCGATCTGCTCGTCCGTCTCCGGGGCGTCCGGGATGTCGGCACTCGCGAGGTGGGACCACACGCCGACCACGTCGATGTCAGGTGACGCCACCGCCGCGGCGAGGAGGTCCGACCAGGAGCCGGGCGCGCACCCACCGCGTCCAAGTCCGGTGTCAATCTTCAGGTGCACGCGGGCCACGCGTCCGCATGACCGGGCAGCCGCAGCGATGTCATTGAGCATGCCCAGGCTTCCCGCGCTGAGATCGACATCGGCTGCGATGCAGGTCGCGAGATCAGGATCACCGGGGGCATAGAGCCACGCGAGGATGCGCCCGGTGTCACCGGCAGTGCGCAACCGCAGTGCTTCCGACGGCAGGGCTACCCCGAGCCAGGGCACCCCTGCTTCCCTCGCCACTCGCGCAATCTCCACCGCTCCATGGCCGTAGCCGTCAGCCTTGACGATGACCATGCGCGCCACCTCGGGTCCGCCGCAGGCCGGTCCCAGGAGGTAGTCAAGATTCGATCGCAATGCGGCGAGGTCGATCACCGCTTCGGCGCGCGCGCCCATCTCAGGCCTCACCCCCGCGGCGCACCAGGGCGATGGCGTCCGGGATCGCCGCGATGATGTCCGGCGCGGTCACGGGGCGGCCTCCCTGGGCTGCCAACCGGCCCGCGAGACCGTGCAGGCCGACCGCGGCGGCCGCGATGCCCGCCGCCTCATCGGCGTCCACGTCACCGCGAGCCGCACCTCCTGCGAGCAGTGCACCGAGAAGACCGGAGAGCACGTCACCGCTGCCGGCTGTGCCGAGATCGGCAGTGCCCCAGCTGTCGATGTACGCCGCCCCATCCGGGGACGCGATGACTGTGCCCGGTCCCTTGAGCACCACGACAGCCCCGAGTTCGCGGGCGGCATGCCGTGCACTGCCCAGGCGGTCCTGCGATGCGCCATCGCCGATGGCATAGCCCAGTGCGGCGAACTCGCCCTCGTGCGGGGTGAGCACGGTGGGATGGTGTCGCGCGGCGAGCGCTGCCGACGGCTCGGGCTCGCGCAGCATCCGGAGCGCATCGGCGTCGACGACGACGGGCGCCTCGACGGCGAGCACGTCGCACAGCACCCGCTGACCATCCACGTCAATGCCGAGGCCGGGGCCGACCACCCATGCGGTCGTGCGTGCGACCGAGGCGGGAGCCGCCGAGGAGATGACGACGTCCCAGAACTCATCGACGATCGTCTGGGCAAGCCCATCGCCTCGATCGAGGACGTGCACCATGCCGACGTTGCCCAGTCGGGCACTGCCGGTCGCCATGAACGCCGCACCGCGATAGCGGGAGCTGCCCGCAGCGATCCCTACGACGCCGCGCGAGTACTTGTAGTCCTCGGACCCCGGCTCGGGCACCGCATCGGCAAGGTCGAGCGCGTCCAGCGCATGTAGGCCTGACACGGGCAGAGCGGCGCCCAGGCCGATGTCGACGAGCAGGATCGCGCCCGCGTGATCGCGACCGGGTGCGAGAAGCAAGCCCGGCTTGAGGCAACCGAAGGTCACGGTGGCGTCGGCGTCGATGACCGCCTCGGGGTCAGCGACCGCACCGGTGTCAGCATCGACCCCGGAGGGAACATCCACCGACACGACGAGAGCACCTGAGCCAGCGACATGCGCCGCGCATCTCGCGGCTTCGTGACGCAGGGCGCCGCGGCCACCGATGCCGAGGATCCCGTCGATCACCAGGTCCGCGTGCGCGATTGCCGTCTCGATGCCGTCACCCGTCACGAGCGTGCCGCCCGCGCTGACGAAGGCCTGCCAGCCGCCGGCGTGAGCCCGCTCACCAAGAAGAATGGCTTCCGCGCGGGCGCCGCGTCGGGCGAGAAGCGCCCCGGCGTAGAGCGCGTCCCCGCCGTTGTTGCCACCGCCGATGAGCAGGACGACGCGCGCGCCCGCGAGACGCAGTCCGAGGTCGCGCATGAGCGTGGCGCAGGCATCGGCGAGCCCGGTGGCGGCCCGTTGCATGAGTGCACCCTCCGGAAGGGTCGCCATGATGGCTTCCTCGGCCGCGCGGACATCGGCGACGTCGTACACAGCCCTCATCGCGATCCCCGGTGCACTACTCGACGGTGACGGACTTGGCGAGATTGCGCGGCTGATCCACGTCGTGGCCCTTGACGGTCGCCATCGCACAGGCGAATACCTGCAGCGGCACCGTCGAGACAAGGGGTTGCATGAGCGTCGGGACGGCAGGCACGCGGAAGATCACGTCGGCGTAGGGGGTCACCGACTCGTCTCCCTCTTCGGCGATGACGATCGTGCGCGCACCGCGGGCGCGCACCTCTTGGATATTGGAAATGATCTTGCCGTGCAGCGATGCGCGACCCCGGGGCGAGGGCACGATGCACACCACCGGCACGCCCTCCTCAATGAGCGCAATGGGACCGTGCTTGAGCTCTCCCGCGGCGAAGCCCTCGGCGTGCATGTAGGCGAGTTCCTTGAGCTTCAGCGCGCCCTCGAGAGCAACCGGGTAGCCCACATGGCGGCCGATGAAAAGCACGGAAGTAGCGTCGACGAGCTCGCGCGCGAGGGCCTGCACACCCTCGCTCGTGTCCAGGGTGAGGTCGACCGCCTGGGGCATGTCGGCCAGGTCGGTGAGCACGCTGCGGATCTCATCGCCGAACATGTTGCCGCGCACCTGCGCGAGGTAGAGCCCCACGAGATAGGCGGCGACGATCTGGGTGAGGAATGCCTTGGTCGAGGCGACAGCAATCTCGGGCCCGGCGTAGGTGTAGAGCACCGCATCGCATTCGCGCGGGATCGTCGAGCCGACCGTGTTGCAGATGGCCAGTGCCTTGGACCCCTGCTCGCGCGCGTAGCGCAATGCCATGAGGGTGTCCATCGTCTCGCCAGACTGCGAGATGGCGATGGTAAGCGTGCGGCCGTCGACAATGGGGTCGCGGTAGCGGAACTCGCTCGCCAACTCGACATCGACGGGGATGCGCGTCCAGTGCTCGATGGCGTACTTCGCGACCAGGCCCGCGTGGTACGCCGTACCGCAGGCGACGACCACGATCTTGTCGATCTCTCGGAGCTCAGCGTCAGTGAGGCGCATCTCGTCGAGGTGGAGGCGCCCATCGCGGGCCACGCGACCGCGCAGTGAATCGGCCACCGCCTTGGGCTGTTCAGCGATCTCCTTCAGCATGAAGAGGTCATAGCCACCTTTCTCGGCGGCCGCGGCATCCCAGGTGACCGTGAAGGGCTTGGCTTCGACGACGTGGCCGTCGAAGTCCGTGATGACAACCGCGTCGCGTGAGATCTGCACGACCTGGTCCTGGCCGAGCTCGAGGGCCTCACGCGTGTGGGCGACGAAAGCGGCCACATCGGATGCGAGGAAGTTTTCGCCCTGACCCAGCCCGACGACAAGCGGAGAGTTGCGGCGTGCGGCGACGACGACGTCGATGTCATCCGCGACGACGGCCACAAGGGTGAAGGCGCCCTCGAGTTGCCGACAGGTACGGCGCATCGCCTCGGCGAGGTCTCCATCGCAGCGCGGGAGCTCGGCAGCGAGCAGGTGCGCGACCACCTCGGTGTCGGTCTCCGAGGTGAGGACAACTCCTGCTGCCGTGAGCTCGTCGCGGAGCTCCGCGAAGTTCTCGATGATGCCGTTGTGGATGACCGCGACGGTGCCGTCCTCGCTCACATGCGGATGGGCATTGACATCGGTCGGTCCACCGTGCGTCGCCCAACGGGTGTGGCCGATGCCGATGGTGGCGGCCTCCAGGGGGTCCTCGCCGAGCAGGGATTCGAGGTTGGCCAGCTTGCCGGCCTTCTTGCGCACATCCAACCTGTTGCCCGTGACGACGGCGACTCCGGCGGAGTCGTAGCCGCGGTACTCCAGGCGGCGGAGGCCTTCGACCACTACCTCAAGTGCCTGCTTCTCGCCGACGTAACCCACGATCCCGCACATGGGAGCCAGGGTACGCGTCCTGCGCCGGTGGAGTCCGGATGACGCTCTCGACCGGGGCGAGACTGCTCTGACCGGGCGACTACCGCCTCCACAGTGCCCCCGCGCTCCAAATGCGACCGTTAACGGCACCGGGCAGCCACCAGAAGTGCCGTTAACGGTCGCATTCCGATAGGCGCGTGTCCACGGGCGGCATCTCTCCGCGCCGGATGTCATCCACAGCAGGAGTCGTGTCACCGCCTACTGGCGGTCGCGGCCGCCTACCCGCTGATCGACAAAGAAGCACGCACCGCGTCTGCGATCGCCTCGGCAGCGTCCTGGGCCGCCTCAGCCGTCGGCGCCTCGACCATCACGCGCACGAGCGGCTCGGTCCCCGACGGGCGCAGCAGCACCCGACCCTCGGCGCCGAGCTCACGTTCGACCACCTCGACCACGGCCGCGACCTCGGCGCTCTCCGCGAGACGTGATCGGTCCACGCCCTCGACGTTGATGAGGACCTGGGGCAGCCGCCTCATGATCGCAGCGAGGTCCTTCAGGCTGGAGCCTGTTTCTGCCATGCGATCCAACAGGGCCAGGGCCGTGAGCACACCATCGCCGGTCGTGGCTCGGTCGAGCATGACGACGTGGCCGCTTTGCTCACCCCCCAGGGCAAATCCCCGCTCCCTCATCTCCTCCAGAACGTAGCGATCTCCCACGGCAGTGGCCACCATGGTGATTCCCTGCTCCTCCATGGCGATGCGGAAACCTAGGTTGGACATGACCGTGGCAACCACCGTGTCGCGTGCGAGCGTTCCGCGATCACGCATGGCGGTGGCAAGAATGGCCAGGATCTGGTCACCGTCGATGACATTGCCTTCCGCGTCGACAGCCAGGCACCGATCGGCATCACCGTCATGCGCGATTCCAATGTCGGCACCGTGCTCGACCACCGCAGCGATGAGATCGTCAAGGTGCGTGCTTCCGCAGCCCTCGTTGATGTTCAGGCCATCAGGCGACGCATGGATCGCCAGGACGTCAGCACCGGCACGGCGCATAGCCTCGGGCGAGACGATGGACGCAGCGCCGTTGGCGCAGTCCACGATGACGGACAGTCCGGCCAGTGGCGTGGTGACGACACCGAGGACGTGGTCGACGTATTCCCGGCCTGCGGTGGGAAGGGGCCGGACCCGGCCAACACCACTCCCGACGGGACGATCCCAGGCCTCGAGGAGGCGTGCCTCGATATCGTCCTCGATCGCATCGGGCAGCTTGAAGCCCTGCGCATCGAAGAACTTGATCCCGTTATCCGGCATGGCGTTGTGCGATGCCGAGAGCATCACGCCCAGGCTCGCCCCGTGGCGCTCGGTGAGATAGGCAATGGCCGGCGTAGGCAGCACCCCGGCCAGGAGTACGTCGACCCCCGCGCTCGCCAGACCCGCGACCACGGCAGCCTCGAGGAACTCACCGCTTGCCCGCGGATCGCGTCCAACCACCGCGACAGGTCGTGGCCCGTCCAGGCCAGCACCGCCGGAATCGCCGAGCACGTGGGCTGCGGCGGCGGCAAGGGACAACGCGAGTTCGGCGGTGAGGTCGCGGTTGGCGAGTCCCCGTACGCCGTCGGTGCCGAAGAGGCGACCGCTCACGGCGCTCCGATCAGCGCTTGCTGTACTGAGGCGCCTTGCGGGCCTTCTTGAGGCCGTACTTCTTACGCTCCTTGGCCCGCGGATCACGCGTGAGGAATCCCGCCTTCTTCAGCGACGGCCGGTTGCCCTCCTCGTCGATCTCATTGAGGGCTCGAGCGATGCCGAGGCGCAGCGCGCCTGCCTGGCCAGAGACACCGCCACCACTCATCCGTGCGATGACGTCGTAGCGGCCCTCCTGACCGAGGGTCACGAAGGGCTCGTTGACGATCTGCTGGTGCACGCGGTTGGGGAAGTAGGTCTCGAGGTCACGACCATTGATGCTCCAGCGACCCGTGCCAGGGACCAGGCGCACGCGCGCGATCGCCTCCTTGCGACGGCCGGTAGCACCACCGGGTGCCGTCACGACGGGGCGCGACGCAGCCGCGGCGGAGGATGCCGAAGGCGTCTCGCTGGTGTACTCCGAGGGGATCTCCTCGTCGAGGACCTCGGTCTCGGAAACGGTCACGTCTATTCCTTTCGCAGACTGCGCGGCGTCGCTACTGCGCGACCTGCGTGATGGTGTACGGAGTGGGCTTCTGGGCGGCGTGCGGGTGGTCAGGTCCGGCGTACACCTTGAGTTTGCTCAACTGCTGCCGGCCAAGCTTGTTGTGCGGAAGCATGCCCTTGATCGCCTTCTCGATGGCGCGGCGGGGGTTGTCCACCATGAGCTGTGAGTAGGTCTTGGCCGACAGGCCGCCGGGGTAGCCCGAGTGGCGGTAGTCGCGCTTCTGCTCCAACTTGCTGCCCGTCAGTGCAACCTTGTCAGCGTTGATGATGATGACGAAGTCGCCGGTGTCGACGTGGGGAGCAAAGACGGGCTTGTGCTTGCCCCGCAGCAGGGTGGCGGCCTGGCTGGCCAGGCGGCCGAGGACGACGTCAGTCGCGTCGATGACGAGCCACTCGCGAGTGATCTCGCCCGGCTTGGGGGTGTACGTACGCACGTCGACCTTCGCTCACTCAGGGGGAGCCCTCGAGGCACCCGGGTTGGGCCCGGGAGCGGGCACAACGACCGCCAAGGCTACCCGGGCGGCCATGAAGGGGTCAAAACGGGTCCTGCTGGCGCCTAGGAGTCCCAGATCGGATCCGGCGACTCCTGCACCACTCCATCTCCCCCTACGACGATGAAGCGGTCCAGGCCCCGCGCGAACCACCGGTCGTGGGTCACAGCCAGGACGGTCCCCGAGAAGGCGTCCAGGGCAGCTTCCAGGGCCTCTGCGCTGTCCAGGTCCAGATTGTCCGTGGGCTCGTCCAGCAGGAGCAGCGTGGCGCCGGAGAGCTCGAGGAGCAGGATCTGGAAGCGCGCCTGCTGGCCACCCGACAGTGATGCGAAGCGCTGCTCTCCCGCGGCAGCGAGGCCGTAGCGATCGAGGGCGCGGGCGGCCTGCTCGCGACCCATGCCGTCGCGGTGCCCGTCACCGCGATGAAGGATCTCCAGGAGAGTGCGGTCCTCGAGATCGGGGCGCACGTGCGTCTGCGCGAACCATCCTGGTCGCACGCGTGAGCCGAGGCGGGCGGTGCCAGCATGCCGGACAGGCGGGATGGGCACGTCGGACACGGGTCGATGCTCGACATCAGGGTCGCTGCCGCCCGCGGCCAGCAGGCGCAGCAGATGCGACTTGCCCGCGCCGTTGCGACCGAGCACTCCGACTCGCTCGCCGAACCACACCTCGAGGTCGAAGGGCTGGGTGAGGCCGTTGAGCTCGAGGCCCTCGCAGACAATCGCTCGCTTCGCGGTGCGGCCACCCTCCAAGCGCATCCGCATGCGCTGCCGCACGGGCACCGCCTGTGGGGGGCCGGCCTCCTCGAACATCCGCAGCCTCGTCTGGGCCGCCTGGTATCTCGAGGCGAGGCCATCGTTGTAGGCGGCCTTGACCTTGAGCATCTGCACGAGATCCTTGAGCTTCTGGTGCTGTTCGTCCCACCGGCGGCGGAGCTCCTCCAGGCGGCTCATGCGATCGTCACGCGCATCGGCGTAGGTGGCGAAGCCCCCGCCGTGGACCCAGACGGTGTTGCCCGCCGCTCCGAGCTCCACGGTCACGATGGTCGAAGCGCAGGCACGCAGCAGCTCGCGATCGTGACTGATGAGCAGGATCGTCTTGGGGCTCGTGGCGATGCGCTCCTCAAGCCACGTCTTGCCAGGCACGTCGAGGTAGTTGTCGGGCTCATCGAGGAGCAGCACTTCATCGGGCCCGCGCAGCAAGGCTTCGAGGACGAGCCTCTTCTGCTCCCCGCCCGAGAGGGTGTCGACTCGCCGCCACTTCACTTCGTCGTACGCCGCCCCGAGCGCCGCGGTGCAGCACACATCCCAGGAGACCTCAGCGTCGTACCCGCCAGCATCTGCGAAGTCGGCGAGCGCCTGCGCGTAGCGCATCTGCGTGTCCGAGTCCTCCCGCGACATCAGAAGTTCCTCGAGTCGGTCCACCTCAGCGGTCGCCGCCTGCACCGGTCGGGGCGACACGGAGAGGAGCAGGTCGCGGACAGTGCCGTCACCGCCTTGGCCGATGAACTGGCGCATCACTCCCAGGCCACCCGTCGTGACCACGGTGCCCGACTCCGGGTCGATGTCGCCTGCGATGAGGCGCATGAGTGTGGTCTTGCCAGCACCATTGGCACCGACCAGCGCGGCCTTGACTCCCTCGCCGATGCGGAAGCTCACGTCATCGAGCAGCACACGGCCGTCAGGCAGGGAATAGGTGATGTGCTGCACGTCGATGTGTCCCACGGGCGATCAGCTCCCACGCAGGGATCGAGTGACCGTCTGTCGCGCCGCCAAGTCGACGTCGTCGGGGTATCGCACCTCTTCGAGCACCAGCCCGTGGGCGGGCATCACCTGGACGCTCGAGTCCCGGATCCCCTGAGCCACCACCTCAGCGGGCCACGCCTGCGGCTTGCGCCCTTCGCCCACGGGGATGAGGAGCCCCACGAGCGCACGCACCATGGAGTGGCAGAAGGCATCCGCGCTCACGTGCATCTCGGCCAAGCCACCTTCTCCGCGTTTCCACTCGAGTGTGAGCAGCTCTCGGATCGTCGTGCCGCCCTCGCGAGGCCGGCACACGGCCGCGAAGTCGCGCTCGCCCAGAAGGGGACTCGCTGCTGCATTCATGATGTCGATATCGAGCGCCCTGGGATGGTGGAGGACCTCGCGCCGACGCAGGGGATCCCACGCTCGTGCGTCGTCGCAGACGAGATAGCGATACCGGCGGGAGAGGGCCGAGAAGCGCGCATCGAATCCCTCGGGGGCTACGTCGATGCGGTGGATAGCCACGTCCTCGGGCAGAAGCCCGCGCATGCTGCGCGCAAGCGCAGTTAGATCGATGTCCGGCTGCTCGGCAGGGAAATCGCCGGCATCGACATCGACGTGAGCCACCTGTCCGCGCGCGTGGACTCCCGCATCCGTGCGGCCCGCGCAGGTCACCTGCGGAGTATCCGCGAGCCGCAGTGCGCGCGCGAGGGCCTCCTCCAGGACACCCTGGACCGTGCGGAGACCAGGCTGCCGCGCCCAGCCGGAAAAGTCGGTCCCGTCATAGGCGAGGTCCAGCCGCAGCCGAGTCATCACCCCTCCTCTGGGAAAGACAACTGTGGGAAAGCCAGCTCTGGGAACGATAGCTCCGGGACCAGCAGTCCGAAATGAAGGAAGCGGAGGCCTCCGCACCTGGCGAAGTCTCCGCTTCCTGTCGAGAGCGCGTGGCGCTCGAGGATGCTTGGCGTCAGGCCTTGTCGTCCTCGGCCTCAGACTCGTCCGTTGCGGCCTCAGGAGTTGCGGCCTCGTCAGCCGGAGCCTCGTCGGTCGCGACTTCGACAGCCTCGACGGTCTCGTCGGGAGCGACCTCCGCTGCCTCAGCGACAACCTCGACCTCATCGGCGGCGGCGGCAGGAGCTGCGGCGGCCGGCTTGGCGGCAGCCTTCTCCTTGGCGGCACGCTTGGTGGCAGCGGTGGCCTCGGCGACCGTCTGCTCCGCGAGCGGCTCGACCAGCTCGATGATCGCCATGGGCGCGTTGTCGCCCTTGCGCGGGCCGACCTTCACGATGCGGGTGTAGCCACCCGGGCGTGTCTGGTAGCGCGGGCCGATCTCGGTGAAGAGCACGTGGACGACGTCCTTGTCGCGCACCACCGTGAGCACTCGGCGTCGAGCGGAGAGGTCACCGCGCTTGGCGAACGTGATGAGTCGCTCCGCCAGGGGGCGCAGGCGCTTGGCCTTGGCCTCGGTCGTCGTGATGCGGCCATGCTCAAAGAGCGCGGTGGCGAGATTGGCCAGCATCAGGCGCTCGTGCGCCGGTCCGCCACCCAGGCGGGGACCCTTGGTTGGGGTAGGCATGTCATTACTCCTTGTCGCGGGTGGCTGATCGGTTAGAGCTGCTCGTCCTCGACGTAACCGAGGTCATCGTCGTCATCCTCATCGCTGAAGTAGACGGCTGCTCCGGGGTCGAAGCCGGGAGGGCTGTCCTTGAGAGCTAGGCCGAGCGTGACGAGCTTGACCTTGACCTCGTCGATGGACTTGGCGCCGAAGTTGCGGATGTCGAGCAGGTCGGCCTCACTGCGACCGATGAGCTCACCCACGGTGTGGATGCCCTCGCGCTTGAGGCAGTTGTAGGAACGGACCGTCAGGTCGAGCTGCTCGATCGGAGTCGACAGCTGCTCAGCCACGAAGGCATCAGCCGGAGACGGACCAATGTCGATTCCCTCGGCGTCGACATTCAGCTCTCGGGCGAGACCGAAGAGCTCGACCAGTGTCTTGCCCGCAGACGCGACCGCGTCACGGGGGAGCATGGAGGGCTTGGTCTCGACGTCGAGCACGAGCTTGTCGAAGTCGGTGCGCTGCTCGACACGAGTGGCCTCGACCTTGTAGGTCACCTTGAGGACCGGGGAGTAGATCGAATCCACGGGGATGCGGCCGATCTCCTGGCCGGGCTGCTTGTTGAGCGTGGCCGACACATAGCCGCGACCGCGCTCGACCACGAGCTCCACCTCGAGCTTGCCCTTGTCATTCAGCGTGGCAATGTGGAGATCGGGGTTGTGGACCTCGACACCGGCAGGCGGTGCGATGTCGGCGGCGATGACCGCGCCGGGTCCCTGCTTGCGCAGGTACATCACGACGGGCTCGTCGTGATCGGAGGAGACCACAAGCTGCTTGATGTTGAGGATCAGCTCCGTGACGTCTTCCTTGACCCCGGGGATGGTGGTGAACTCGTGGAGCACTCCGTCGATGCGGATGCTAGTGACAGCGGCACCGGGAATCGAGGAGAGCAGGGTGCGACGCATCGAATTGCCCAGGGTGTAGCCGAAGCCCGGCTCGAGGGGCTCGAGCACGAAGCGAGAACGGAACTCGCTGATGGGCTCTTCGGTGAGGATGGGGCGCTGCGTGATGAGCACGTGGTGTCCTTTCGGCGACGACCGCTATATGACGTCGGGTTTGGGGGAAGGAAGCGACTACTTGGAGTAGAGCTCGACGATGAGCTGCTCCTGGACTGGGGTGTCGATCACCTGGCGAGAGGGCAGTGAGTGGACGAGGATCCGCATCTGCGACGGGATGACCTCCAGCCACGCTGGGACAGGGCGCTCGCCAATCTCGGCATGCGCCACCACGAAGGGCGTCATCTCACGAGAGCCGGGACGCACCTCGACGATGTCGTTGGCCTGCACGCGGTACGACGGGATGTCGACCTTGTGGCCATTGACCGTGAAGTGGCCGTGGGTCACGAGCTGGCGGGCCATGTCGCGAGACTTAGCAAAGCCGGCACGGTAGACGACGTTGTCGAGCCGCGACTCGAGGATGCGCATGAGGTTGTCGCCCGTCTTGCCCGTGCGACGGTGCGCCTCCTCGTAGTAATTGCGGAACTGCTTCTCGAGGACGCCGTAGATGCGCGTTGCCTTCTGCTTCTCACGCAGCTGGAGCAGGTACTCGCTGTCCTTGGTCCGGCCACGACCGTGCTGGCCGGGGGGATACGGGCGCTTCTCGAAGGGGCACTTCGGTGATTCGCACTTGGAGCCCTTGAGGAAGAGCTTGGTCTTCTCGCGACGGCATCGCTTGCAGTCCGCGTCGGTATAACGAGCCATGGTGTGTCAGTTCTCCGTTCTCAGACGCGGCGGCGCTTGGGAGGGCGGCACCCATTGAAGGGGACCGGGGTGACGTCCTGGATCGAGCCCACCTCTAGGCCGGTGGCCTGGAGGGAGCGGATGGCGGTCTCGCGGCCGGAGCCGGGACCCTTGACGAACACGTCGACCTTGCGCATGCCGTGCTCCATGGCTCGGCGAGCGGCGGACTCAGCGGCGAGTTGCGCCGCGAACGGCGTCGACTTGCGGCTGCCCTTGAAGCCCACCTGACCCGAGCTGGACCAGGCGATCACGGCTCCGCTGGGGTCGGTGATGGACACGATGGTGTTGTTGAACGTGCTCTTGATGTGAGCATGCCCGTGGGCGATGTTCTTCTTTTCCTTGCGGCGGACCTTCTTGGCGCCCGCCTTTGCTCCGGTCTTGGGAGGCATTCGTTTTACTCCTGAGGTCATCGGTCCGCTGGTCGCCGGCGGGAGCCGGACGCGCAGACCCGCGGACTACTTCTTGCCGGCCTTCTTCTTGCCGGCGACGGTCTTGCGGGGACCCTTGCGGGTGCGGGCGTTCGTGTGCGTGCGCTGTCCGTGCACGGGCAGGCCGCGGCGATGCCGGATGCCCTGGTAGCACCCGATCTCGATCTTGCGGCGGATGTCGGAGGCAACCTCACGGCGGAGATCGCCCTCGACGCGAAGGTTGGCCTCGATCCAGTCGCGGAGCGCGACGAGCTGATCGTCGGTGAGCTCCCGAGCCCTGAGGTCGGGGCTGATGCCGGTCGCCTCAAGCGCTTCGGCAGCGCGCGAGCGGCCCACTCCGTAGATGTAGGTGAGCGCAACGGCCATCCGCTTATCGCGGGGCAGGTCGACGCCTACGAGACGTGCCATGGGTGTCCTCTTCTTCTCTTCGCGAGAGGTGTGGGGGCGATACCGGTCCCCTCCACCCGGAGGGGTCCTCGGCCTCTCGTCCGAGGGTGGCGTCCCGCTGCCTGCACGTGCCGGCCGCGGGGGTCGGGTACCGCAATCCACGTCCCGGTTGGGTCGTGGTGGGCGTGTCCGGGTTGTCTCCCCTCGCACGCGCGACGTACGTCAGCCCTGGCGTTGCTTGTGACGAACGTTGTCGCAAATGACCATGACCCGCCCGTGACGACGGATCACCTTGCACTTGTCGCAGATCTTCTTGACGCTCGGCTTGACCTTCACCGGAATCCCAACTCTCTACCTGTCCGCTGTCACTTGTACCTGTAGACGATGCGACCCCGAGTCAGGTCGTAGGGCGACAGCTCCACGACGACACGGTCATCGGGGAGGATCCGGATGTAGTGCATCCGCATCTTCCCGCTGATGTGGGCCAGGACCTTGTGACCGTTGTCCAGTTCCACGCGGAACATCGCGTTGGGCAAGGACTCGGTGATCGTGCCCTCGAGCTCGATCGCGCCGTCCTTCTTTGCCATGCCCTCAGCTCTCCTCCGATCGGTCCTCTCGCACGCCTCAAGCCCCGCTCCGAAGGGAGGGGGCGCGGACGTTCGGGGGGGCCCGATGATCAGCCCGTCAAGTGTACGCGCGGGCCTCCTCACGACCTAATCGGGGTCCGATCGGTCCGCACATCCGCATTTCGGACGCCGCAGTCGGCCCGTCGCACCGAAGGCCTACAGGCGTACGTCGTCCAGGGCGGTGAGCACCCACGGGCCGTCTTCGGTGACGGCCACCGTGTGCTCCCAGTGGCTGGCATGAGAGCCATCGCTCGCTACGACGGTCCAGTCGTCCTCCAGCACGTGCACGCCAGGGTCTCCGAGCACCACCATCGGCTCAACGGCCAGCGCCATGCCGGGCACCAGGCGCGGCCCCTTGCCCGGGCGCCCGTAGTTGGGCACGGCCGGCTCCATGTGCATGCTCGAGCCGATCCCGTGGCCGACGTACTCCTCGACGATCCCGTAGCGGTCGCCTGCGGCGCGCACGACGGACTCGACGGCGTGGCCGATGTCGGATAGGCGATTGCCGGGCTGGGCAGCCCCCAGGCCGGCCCAGAGGGACTCCTCGGTCACCCGGGAGAGCTCCTTCAAGTCGGGAGCGACGTCGCCCACAAGCACGGTGAGGGCCGCATCGCCGTGCCAGCCATCGACGATCGCCCCGCAGTCGATGGAGACCACGTCACCATCGACGAGGTAGCGATCGCCGGGGATGCCGTGGACTACCTGCTCGTTGATCGAGACGCAAATGTGCGCCGGGAAGCCGTGATAGCCGAGGAAGGACGGGGTTGCCCCCTCGTCGCGAATCGACTGGGCAGCGCAGTCGTCGAGTTCGGCGGTCGTCACCCCCGGCGCCGTGATCTGCACTACCCGCTGCAGGGTGCGGGCGACGACCAGGCCGGCCGCCCGCATGACCTGGAGCTGGTCCGCGGTCTTGATCTCGATGCGGTCGCGTGTCCGGAACATGGTCAGTCGCGTAGCGTGGACAGGACGCGCTCGGTGACCTCGGCGACGTCGCCCATGCCGTCGACCTCGAGCAGGATCCCTCGCTCGCGGTAGACGGCCACGAGAGGCGCGGTCTGGTCGAAGTAGACCTCGAGGCGGCGGCGGATGACGTCGGCCGTATCGTCCGTGCGGCCCTGGTCCTGCGCCCGCTTGAGAAGCCGGCCAACGACCTCGTCTGTGTCCACGGTGAGCTCGACGACGCGGTCAAGCCGGCGGCCGTCTGACTCGAGCATCATGTCAAGTTCGTTGACCTGCTCCAGCGTCCGCGGATAGCCGTCGAGGAGGAAGCCGGGGTTGCAGTCGTCGTGAGAGATCCGGTCGCGCACCATGGCATTGGTTATGGAGTCGGGGACATACTCCCCCGCGTCCATATAGCGCTGGGCCTCCTCGCCGAGGGGCGTGCCCGCGCTCACATTGGCACGGAAGATATCGCCGGTGCTGATGTGGGGGATGCCGAGCGCGGAGGCAACCACGACCGCCTGGGTGCCCTTGCCGGCCCCGGGCGGTCCCATGATGAGGAGCCTCATCAGCGGAGGAAGCCCTCGTAGTTGCGCTGTTGCAGCTGCGAGTCGATCTGCTTCACCGTGTCCAGGCCCACGCCCACCACGATGAGGAGGCTGATTCCACCGAAGACGAACTGGTCGCCGATCCCGATGAGGTTGAAGGCGAAGACCGGCATGACGGCGATGAGGCCAAGATAGATCGAGCCGGGGAACGTCAGCCGGTTGAGGACATAGGACAGGTACTCCGCCGTGGGCTTGCCCGCGCGAATGCCGGGGATGAAACCCCCGTACTTCTTCATGTTGTCGGCCACGTCCACGGGATTGAACGTGATCGACACGTAGAAGTAGGTGAAGAACACCGTGAGGATGAAGAAGACCGTGAGGTACCAGGTCGTCGTGCCCGTCGAGAAGTTCGTGGCAATCCACTGCGCCCACTCAGCCTGACTGCCCGTGAGCTGCACGAGCAGCGTGGGGAGGAAGAGCAGGGACGAGGCGAAGATGACCGGGATAACGCCCGCCATGTTCACCTTGAGCGGGATGTAGGTCGAGGTGCCGCCGTACATCCTCCTGCCGACCATCCTCTTGGCGTACTGGACGGGAATGCGGCGCTGCCCCTGCTCGACGAACACGACGAGGGCGAGGACGACGAGCGACACTAGCAGCGTGAGCACGAAGGAGAAGGTGCCGCGGCTCACGAAGACGTTGATGAACTGAGCCGGGATCGTCGCAATGATCGACGTGAAGATCAGCAGGGACATCCCATTGCCAACCCCGCGCTCGGTGATGAGCTCGCCCAGCCACATGATGACCGCCGTGCCCGCAGTCATCACGATCACCATGACGATGATGAGCAGGGGGTTTTGGTTGGGGATGAGCTCCTCATTGCAGCCACTGAAGAGCTGGCCCGGCGTGCGAGCCAGGGACAGAATTGCCGTGGACTGCAAGATCGCGAGGCCGATGGTGAGGTACCTCGTGTACTGCGTGATCTTGGCCTGGCCGGACTGCCCTTCCTTCTTGAGCATCTCCAGGCGAGGGATGACGACGGTGAGGAGTTGCAGGATGATGCTCGCCGTGATGTAGGGCATGATGCCCAGGGCGAAGACCGACAGTTGCAGGAGAGCGCCGCCGCTGAAGAGGTTGATGACGGCGTAGACGGAGTTGTCCGAGGTCTGGTCGATGCACCGCTGGATGGCGGAGTAGTCGACTCCAGGGGTCGGGACGACCGAGCCCAGGCGGAAGATCGCCAGCATGGCCAGCGTGAAGAGCAGCTTCTTGCGCAGGTCCGGGGTGCGGAACGCCGCGACGAAGGCGCTGAGGTGCACGCTTACCTCCTGGGCGATGCCGGGGCGCCGCCGTGTGTCGTGGACGAAAGTCTGTCGTCCGGGCCGTTGAAGCCTAACCTAGGCGCCCCCGAGCAGGGGGCCCGCGATCCTGGGGGGATCCTGGGGGGCCCGACGGT
>VGBQ01000031.1 GCA_016870425.1 Actinomycetota bacterium
GGAAGAAGAGCTGCCGCAGGCCCATGAGCGCGAAGGCATTGGCGGTGAAGACGAGGTAGGCCTCCTTGGTGAGGCCGAATACCGCCGGGATGGAATCGACGGCGAAGAGCAGGTCGGTCGTGCCGATGGCGAGCATGACCAGGAGCATCGGCGTGACGTGACGCTTGCCGTCGAGTCGCACCGTCAGGCGCGTGCCGTGGTACTCCCGGGTGGTGGGCACCCGCTTCTCCAGCCAGCGGATCAGAGCATTGCCCTCGGGATCAGGCTCCTCGCCATGGCTGCGCCAGACCTTGACGGCGGTGTAGAGGAGCAGGGCGCCAAAGAGGAAGAACGTCCCCGCGAAGCGTGCAATGGCCTCCGCGCCGATGATGATGAGGATCCCACGCAGGATGAGTGCGATGACGATGCCGACGAGCAGCACGCGGTGCCGATGCTCTGCCGGGACGGCGAACGCCGACAGGATGACCATGAAGACGAAGAGGTTGTCGACACTGAGGGAGTACTCCGTGATGTAGCCCGCAAGGAACTGGCCGGCGTAGGTGGCACCGAAGTACCAGAAGATGAAGGCGGCGAACACCAGGGCGAGGGCGATGTAGAAGATCACCCAGCGAGTGGCCTCTCGAGGACCGAAGACATGCGGCCGGCTGTCCACCAGGACGAGGTCGAGGGCGATGATGCCCACGAGTCCCCCGATGGTCGCGATCCACATCCATGTGGGGACGTTCATGCCTGGCCGGCCTCCTGCATCCCACGCAATTCACGCTTCAGATCCGAGACCTCGTCGCGGTACCTCGCCGCCAACTCGAACTGGAGCTCCGACGCCGCCTGATGCATCTGCTCGGTGAGTTCCTCGATGAGGGCAACGAGGTCCCGCCCTGCCAGCGACCGTGCCCGGACCACGCCCGAGGCCTCCCGGAGCAATTGCGTGGTGTCCGCGTCCTCCCGGGCAAGAAGATCGGTGATGTCGCCAATCTTCTTGCGCAGCGGCGCCGGGTCAATCCCGTGCTCGGCGTTGTAGGCCATCTGCTTGTCGCGACGCCTATTGGTCTCGTCGATGGCTCGCGCCATCGACGCGGTCACGGTGTCGGCGTACATGTGCACCTCCCCGCTGACATTGCGGGCTGCGCGGCCGATCGTCTGGATCAGTGAGGTCTCGGACCTCAGGAAACCCTCCTTGTCGGCGTCGAGAATGCTGACCAGCGAGACCTCGGGGAGATCCAGTCCTTCGCGGAGCAGATTGATGCCCACGAGGACGTCGTACTCCCCCATGCGCAACTCCCGGAGTAGCTCCACGCGCCGCAGGGTGTCCACCTCGCTGTGGAGATAGCGCACGCGGACGCCGTGCTCCTCCAGGTATGCCGTGAGTTCCTCGGCCATGCGCTTGGTCAAGGTGGTGACGAGCACGCGCTCCGAGCGCGCCGCCCGCGCGCGGATCTGCTCCATCAGGTCGTCGATCTGCCCCTGGGTCGGCTTGATGACCACCTGGGGGTCGACCAGGCCCGTGGGGCGGATCACCTGCTCGACGAACTCCCCGCCCGCCTGGGTCAACTCGAAGGGCCCGGGTGTCGCAGAGAGGTAGACGGTCTGCCCCGTGCGCTCGCGGAATTCCTCCCAGCGCAGCGGGCGGTTGTCCATGGCACTGGGCAGTCGGAACCCGTGCTCGACCAGCGTGCGCTTGCGGCTCATGTCGCCCTCGTACATCGCGCCGATCTGCGGGACGGTCACATGAGACTCGTCGACGATGAGCAGGAAATCCTCGGGGAAGTAGTCGAGCAGACAGTTGGGAGGCGATCCCTGCTCGCGCCCGTCGATGTGGCGGGAGTAGTTCTCGATGCCCGAGCAGGCCCCGACCTGACGCATCATCTCGATGTCATAGGTCGTCCGCATGCGCAGACGCTGGGCCTCGAGCAACTTGCCCTGGCCCTCCAACTCCGCAAGTCGCTCCTCCAGCTCCGCCTCGATACCCGCGATTGCTCGCGCCATCCGCTCTGGACCGGCGACATAGTGAGTGGCGGGGAAGATCGCGAGTTCCTGATCGTCCGTGAGGATCTCCCCTGTCACCGGGTGCAGGGTCATGAGGCGCTCGACCTGGTCGCCGAACATCTCGATGCGCACCGGATGCGTCTCGTAGACGGGGAAGACTTCGAGGGTGTCGCCTCGAACGCGGAAGGTGCCGCGTTCGAAGCTTGTGTCGTTGCGTGAGTACTGGATGTCCACCAAGCGGCGAAGAAGTGCATCACGATCATGCTCCTCCCCCACGCGCAGGCGGAGCATGCGGTCGACGTACTCCTGCGGGGTCCCGAGGCCATAGATCGCCGACACGGTCGCGACCACAACGACGTCACGGCGAGTGAGCAGGGAATTCGTCGCGGAGTGGCGCAGGCGCTCGACCTCCTCGTTGATCGATGAGTCCTTCTCGATGTAGGTGTCGGTCTGTGGCACATAGGCCTCGGGCTGGTAGTAGTCGTAGTAGGACACGAAGTACTCGACCGCGTTGTTGGGCAGCAGCTCGCGGAACTCGTTGGCGAGCTGGGCCGCAAGGGTCTTGTTCGGGGCCATCACCAGCGTCGGTCGCTGGACACGCTCCACGAGCCACGCGGCCGTGGCGCTCTTGCCGGTGCCCGTCGCGCCGAGGAGCACGATGTCGCGCTCGCCCGCCTCGATCCTCGCCGCGAGATCCTCGATGGCCGGGGGCTGGTCACCCGAGGGCGTGTAGTCAGCCACCACCTCGAAGGGCGCGACCGTCCGCACGAGGTCGGTAACGGGGCGCATCGGGCCAGCCTAGGTGTTGAGCTCGGTCAGGCTCCGCCAGAGTCCGTCCACGTGCCCGGCCAGGGTGCCTAGGTCCGACCCGTTGTCCACCAGGTAGTCCGCGACGGCGATCCGCTCCGCCCGGGGCGCCTGGGCGTCGATCCTCCTGCGGGCATCCGCCGCATCGACGCCGCGATCGGCGAGGCGCTCGATCCGCACCTCGTCGGGCGCATCGACGACGACCACCGCATCCCACCCCTGGAGGGCTGCCGGACCCTGCTCCACGAGGAGGGGCATGTCGTACACCACGACCGCGTCCGGGGCCGCGGCCGCAATGAGCTCTGCGCTGCGCTCGGCGATCCTGGGGTGCGTGATCGCGTTGAGTCGCGAGAGGGCGTCCGAGTCGGCGAAGACGATCTGGGCCAGCCGAGCGCGACGGAGACGGCCGTCGTCATCGATCACGTCATCACCGAAGGCCTCGCGGATCTCGCGGAGCGCAGCGGTGCCTGGCTCGACGATCTCTCGCGCGATGGCGTCGGCGTCCACCACCACCGCCCCGCGCTCCGCGAGCATGCGCGCCACGGTGCTCTTGCCGGAGCCGATGCCGCCACTCAGCGCGACCCTCATCCCATGACTCGGTGCCCGAGGAGTCAGGCGTCGCCGGCGAGCTTGTCGCGCAGCGCCTGCAGCGACTCATCGGAGGCCAGTGCTCCCGAGCCCTCCGGGTCCTCTGAGGTTGAGGAGTACTCCGTCGCCGTGCCCTCGGCCACCGCTTGCTCCGCGTCGGCCGTGCGCATATCTGTAGCCTGCTTGCGGTGCGCCTCCCAGCGTGCGTGGGCCTCGGCGTACTCCCTCTCCCACTGGGCCCGCTGGTCTTCGTAGCCGGCCTTCCACTCCCCCGTCTCGGGGTCGAACCCATCCGGGCCGACGTAGTTGCCTGCCTCATCGAACGCGGGCGCCATGCCGTAGAGGTAGGGATCGAACTCGTCGGCGACCTCTTCGTCGCCGGACTCGTTGGCCTGCTTCAGGCTCAGGGAGATGCGTCGGCGCTCCAGGTCGATGTCGATGACCTTCACGAAGATCTCGTCACCGACCTGCACGATCTGCTCCGGGATCTCGACATGGCGCTCAGCCAGCTCCGAGATGTGCACGAGACCCTCAATGCCCTCTTCCACGCGGACGAAGGCGCCGAAGGGGACGAGCTTGGTCACGCGGCCGGGGGCAACCTGGCCAATCTGATGCGTGCGGGCGAAGTGCTGCCAGGGATCCTCCTGGGTCGCCTTGAGTGACAGGCTCACCCGCTCGCGATCCATGTCCACGTCGAGCACCTCGACGGTGACCTCCTGGCCGACCTCGACGACCTCGGAGGGGTGGTCGATGTGCTTCCAGGAGAGCTCGGAGACGTGGACGAGGCCGTCGACGCCACCGAGGTCGACGAAGGCACCGAAGTTGACGATCGAGGAGATGACGCCGGAGCGGATCTGGCCCTTCTGCAGGTTGTTGAGGAAGGTCTGGCGGACCTCGCTCTGCGTCTGCTCGAGCCAGGCGCGCCGTGAAAGCACGACGTTGTTGCGGTTCTTGTCGAGCTCGATGATCTTGGCCTCGAGGGTCTTGCCGACGTAGGGCTGGAGGTCGCGCACGCGTCGCATCTCCACGAGAGAGGCAGGCAGGAACCCGCGAAGACCGATGTCGAGGATGAGGCCACCCTTGACCACCTCGATGACGCTGCCCTCGACGACGCCGTCCTCGTCCTTGATGCGCTCGATGGTGCCCCACGCGCGCTCGTACTGCGCGCGCTTCTTGGACAGGATGAGACGACCGTCCTTGTCCTCCTTCTGAAGGACCAGAGCCTCAACCGCATCACCGACGGACACCACCTCGTGGGGGTCAACGTCGTGCTTGATGGAGAGCTCGCGCGACGGGATCACGCCCTCGGTCTTGTAGCCGATGTCCAGGAGGACCTCGTCGCGGTCAACCTTGACGATGGTGCCTTCGACGATGTCGCCGTCGTTGAAGTACTTAATGGTCGAGTCGATAGCGGCGAGGAATTCGTCGGCGTCGCCGATGTCGTTGACGGCTACCTGGGGGGCGATGGTCTGGGAGGTCACGCGGACTCCGATGCGGATAGGTGTCGGTCGGCGCATGTCGAGACCGTGATCGACGTGGAGCGCGGGGCGGGCCGCGGGCCACGACGAACGTCACGAGGCCACTCGGTCCGGGACACGTGCGGGCTCGGCGTGCCCGAGGAGGATAGCGCAGCAGGCCCCAGGGCCTAGCGTCCGGTCCCTACCCGCCGGCTAGGCGCTGGCGCTTCCCCCTTGGTGGGCGCCCGAGCGGCGCTGACCGCCCGTGGCCACCAGGACGATGCCCAGGACGAGCAGGATTACGCCCAGGATCACCGCCACCAACGGGACCGTATTGTTGAGAAGCGTGATGAGCGCCGCCTGTGACTTCGCGTACGTGATGCCAGCGCTTGCCTCCTCCGGCGTGGTGCCGATGACAGCGTCAAGGATCGTCACCTTGTCGGTGTTGTCCGGGCCGCGGAGGGTCTGAAGTTGAGCGCTCTCGCCCTTGACGATCGCACCCGTCAGTGGCTCGACCCACAGGGTGAGCACGTTGCTGTAGTAGCGCGGCGCGACGAAGTTGGGCAACGGCGATCCGACTAGGTCACCCGGCACCTCAATCGTGCCCGTCTGCGTGGGCTCGACGGTCACGATGAACTTGTAGACCGGCAACCCTTCGAGGGTTTCCTCGCCTTGGTAAACGGCTTCCACTCCCTCATTGAGTGAGGTGTCGAAATACGGGTAGTTCTGGGCCTTGGTGAACATCGGGAACTTGAGCGGATTGATCCCACTCATCTCGACATTCTCACCGTCCACGTTGGCGCCGCAGCAATTCGACAGCTCGGACGTGACGCGATTGAAGGCGAACCGGCCGGTGCTGGCGAGCACGACGACCCCGGCGTTGTCCTCCACCCGCTGGAAGGTGTCGTAGACAGCGAGGTCGGCGGCCTTAGCCTCAGCAGTTTGGCTCGCAGGGACGTCGCCACGCGTGAAGCGGGTCACCGTGAGGGGAACATCGGTGCGTTCCGTGAAAGTGGCGGGATCGAACAGTTTCGACGCCACGCCGCTCTGGTCGGTTTGGGTAACCCCACCGGAGTCCTCGCCCGGGGACAGCGGTGCCTTCGCGACGGCGGGGACGACACTGAAGCGCAGCAGCGCTCCAAGGATCACGAGGAAGACCCCGAGCCCTACCAACACGATGCCAATGCCACGCTTCATTGCCAGCCTCCAGGGGGCTCCAGAGCGGAGCTTGCGAGGAAACCGTACCGGGTCAGCGGCTCACCTGCCGTACATTCGGGGTTCAAGCGCGCTGCGTCTTCCGCGACGCGTACCGGAGAGGGGGCCAATGACGCTGGCGCTTGCCGCGAACCCGGCGGCGACCGGCAGGGCGGATGCCCCCTTCTGGAGCCCCCGGCAGGTGCGCGCCCTGACGGCCACCGCCGTCCTCGTGGCCGTACTCGTGCGGGCGTGGCTCCTCCTCGGCCAGTCCATTGGCGGGGACAGCCTCGTCTTGGTGGGGTCCGTCGCCCTAGGCGAGGCAGGGCCGGACCTCTCGCTCCTCGAACTCACGGGGGCCCATCTCGCCCTGGCTCTCGCCCCCCTGGACTTCTGGCCCCTGGCCCTGGTGCTTCTCGCCCTATGGGTGGCCTACTGCGGGACTGCCTGGGTGGCAGCCCGCGAACTTCTGCAGCCGGGAGCGCGACGTCTGACGCTGCTCCTGCTCCTCATCTACTCCCCCCTGACCATCCCGGGCATGTCCACCTGGCCGATCGGAGCCGAGCAGACGGCGTTTGCCGTCGGCTCCCTGCTCGTCGTCACCGGTGCGGCGCGTCTGCACCGATCAGGTCGGACTCGCGACGCCTGGCTCCTCCCGGCCGGTGTGGTGGTCGCCATGGCCGGTTCGACCGCCGTCCCCTGGGGGCTGGCGTGGATTACGGGAGCCTGGGCCGTCGCGCTGGTGTGGATGCCCCACATCGGATGGCGCCGGAGTCGACTCCAGGCGCGCCGCGCCCTCGCCACGTCGGCCCTCGCGATGCTGCCGCTCGTTGCCTGGGCGCTCCTGTCATCCTCCTGGCCCGTCGCGGCCCTCCCCCGCGACCTGGGCGAGGCCGCCGCATTCCTGGGCCAGTCGATCGGCTCGGGGCTGGTGCCGGGGCTCGCCGGTGGTCCCATCGCCTGGACCAGCGACCTGTCCGTCGCCCCGACAGCCGCGGCCCCCGTCTGGATAGTCGCGGCGGGAATCCAGGTGCTGCTCATCGGGCTGGTCACCACGCTATTCGTTACCGGTCGCGGCCTCCTGCCGTGGGGAGCGGGCTTGTTCGCGACGGGTCTCGCCCTGGTCTGTGCCGCCCTCGGCACGTCACCGCTCGTCGCGGGAACGGGCGGGCAACTGCTGGGCCTTGCCGCGGCGCCTGCCCTTCTCGCGCCCGCCGCCGCCGCCTGCCTCGCCGCAGTGCCGCACCCCGCGAGAGCAGCGATCCCGCTTCCCTCATGGCTGGACGCCCGAAGCCGCGCGGTGATCGGTGTCGTCGCCATCGACGCCTTCCTTGCGGTGTCCGCGATGACGACGATCGGATGGAATGACGCACGCGCTACCTACCCGGGCGAAGACTTCGTGGCAAGCGCCCGGGCGGCCCTGGCTATGGCAGCTAGGGATGTTCCGGTGCTCCCCCAGGTCGTCCCACCCAACGTCGTGAACCCGGCTTACGCTCCGCTCAACCGCACAGACGTCATCTTCGCCCCCCTCGACGCCCGCCCCGCCTTCGCCGACTGGACCCCCGTGCTTCAGGTGCTCGACTCTGAGGGATCTCTGCGCCCGGCCCGTGTCGCCGGCATCCCCGTGCCGGTCGACTGCACGGACACGGGGCTCGTCGTCGGCGAGTTCCCCCGCCTGCCCGAATTCGGCTACGTGATCGAGTTCGCCTTGCCCGCCCCCGATCTCTACGGCTTTGCAGTCACCCTGGGGGGCGGTGAGCCGGTGGCCGTGCCGCCCGACCCGTCACGCACGCGAGTATTCGTACAGGTGGTCGGCGGAGGAGACACGCTCGAAGTGTCGTCGCTCGGCGCGGAGCCCCTCTGCGCCGACAGCCTGCGCATCGGGCAGGCCGAGCTCATCGATGCCCCCGCACCAGAGGCGCTCCCATGACCGCGCCAGCACCGGCCGTGCCGGTCGGCGCCGCGCCGGGAACGACCGCCCCCTGGACCGCACCTCGACCTCGCAACGTCGCCTATGCGCTCGCCGCGACGTTCTCCGTCGGCATGCTGTGGTTCGTCTCGAATGCGTTCTTTTGGCTCGACGACTACGAGTTGCAGTCGCTCGCGTACGCGGCGCCGTGGTTCACCTGGGAGTACCTCGCCCAGCCCTGGGGTGGCCACTTCATGCCCGCGGCCTTCGCCCTCGCACAGAGCCTGGCCAAGGCCACACCGTTCACGTACGTCCCCATGATCGCACTCGTGTCGGCAGGCATGGCCACCTCTGCGTTCGGCCTGGCCCGGCTCTTCATCTACGTGCTCGGAGACCGGTGGCGGGCGCTCGTGCCCCTCGCACTCGTGCTCGCCTCCGGCGCGATGTGGGACGCTGCCACGTGGTGGATCGCGGCACTCAACGCGGTGCCGCTCCTCGCCGCCATCCCCTTCGCGACGCTCTGGCACCTTCAGTGGCTCCAGCAAGGCTCCTGGCGAGCAGGTCTGCAGGCGTGGGGCGTGGTGGCCCTCGCCTGCCTGTTCTTCGAGAAGTCGCTGGGCCTGCTCTTTTTCCTTGCCCTGGTCACCCTCGCCCTGCGCGGACGCTGGCTACCCCTTCGCCCGATCTGGCAGGTGAGAGCGCTCCTCCTGCTGTACGTGGCCACGGCGGCCTTTGTGGTCATCGGCTACGTCGCATCGTCCACTGGCGGTGTCGCACGTGCCACTGACCTGCCGACTCTGCTGGAGTTCCTGCGCGTCGGCGGTCTCACTTTCCCCCCTCTGCTGCTCGGCGGTCCCTGGTGGTGGTCGCCGCCGAGCATCGCCGCAACGCCGTTCGCCATAGCCTTGGCCTGCTCCCTCATCGTTGTCGCCTGGGCCCTATGGCAGACGCGGCGAGCACGTCGCGCCGGATTGCTCTGGGCGGGCATCCTGATGTACGTCGTGGCCCTCATTGCCGTCGTGGCGGCCGGGCGCGCGGGGTGGGGTGTGCAGGTCATTGCCCAGCCCCGCTACTTCGTGGACGCAGTCGTCTACGCCATCGTGGCCTCAACGCTGGCCTGGGCCTACCTCCCCGGCCCGGCGCACACGACCCGCACGCGCTCGCGCTGGCGGCGCGGAGCCATGGTCGTCTCCGCGATTGCCTTCACCGAATTCCTCGTCCTCGGCTTGGCCCTCACCATTCCCTTCCTCGCCCGGGGCATGCAGGACAACGGATCGAGGCTCTACGTCGTGGGTGCTGTCACCACCCTTACCGAGGGTGACGTGACCATCAACAACGGACTCGTCCCAGGCAACGTCATGTGGCCACTGGTGCAGCCACGCAATCAGTTGCGCTTCGTCTTCAGCCCGGTGATCGATGCCGATCGACTGCCCGACGTGCGCGACTCACTGAGCGTTCTCGACGGCTTCGGCCAGCTACGCCCGGGCGAAGTCGTGGACGATCCCGTCCCCGCGCCCTCCGGCTCGTGCCCGTGGCCGCTTCTCGAACGCCAGACGGTCGTGACCCTCCCCGTCTCGCGACCCGACTACTGGCACACGGTGCGGTTCGCCTACCTTGCCGGCGCGCCCACATCAATTGAGGTGAGCCTCGACGACGGCACACCCGCCGCAGTGCCCCTCTCCTCCGGGCTCCACCAGGCGTACGCCTTCATTGACGGCGGGGGCGATCAACTCACGTTCACTCGCGTACCCGACGGCGTCACCATCTGCATCACCGAGGCCGCGATCGGCTTCGCCGCGGAGCGGATCCCGTGACCGACCTCGCCGCATCGACACCCGCACCCGCGACGATGTCGGGCTCGCGGTCGAAGGGTGCATCGCTCGTGCGCTGGGGCTGCGCGGCCATGATCGCCGCGTCAGCCCTGGGTCGACTGTGGATCATCAGCGGCGGCTACTACCTCATCGACGACTTCGCCTTCCTCGCCCGTGCCTCGCGTCCCGATGCCCTCACCTGGGACGTTCTCTCGGCGCCGCACCAGGGCCACGTCATGCCCGCGGCCCATCTGCTGACCTGGATCGGCCAGGCACTAGCTCCCTGGAACTACGCGGTGCCGGCATCGCTCATGGCAGTCGGCTGGCTGGCGTGTCTCGTGCTCGCCTACCGCGTCCTCATCACCCTTTTCGGCCCGACCCCCACCATCCTTCTCCCCCTCGGTTTCTACGCCGCAACCCCGGTCACCGTGCAGGCGACGACGTGGTGGGCGGCAGCGTTCAATGCGATACCGCTCCAGTTGTGCGCCCTCGTGGGGGTGATCCTGCTCCTTCCCATATCCCAGGGGAGAGCCCCACTCGGGTACCTGCGCCAGGCTGGCGTCGTGGCCTGCCTGCTGGTGGGCCTCGCGTTCTTCAGCAAGGCCGTGCTCCTGACGGTCCTATTCGCCGGCGTCGGCCTCGCCCTCGCTCCAGGGCGGGGCCGCGCCGCGATCGCGGCAGCCTGGCGGGCCGGCCCAGGGATGTGGGTAGCTCTCGTTGCGCTTCCCTTCGCCTACGCCGTCGCCTACCTCCTGCGCGCGAGCGCCAGCGACGCGACGCCGAACGGCGCCGACCTCCTCACCCTCATCACGTACGCGTCACGGGCCATCGTGGGCGCGCTGCTGCCCTCACTTGCCGGGGGCCCCGTGATCCTGACGGAATCGGCGGACGCATGGGGCACGCCCCCACCCTGGGTACTTGGGCTCGGCACGGCAGCCCTCGTCGCAGGCATCGCACTCGTCGCACGGGCAAGTGCGCGCACGCGGCGGCTAGCGTTGCTTACGGCGGTCTACGCGGTCGCCTGTATCGCACTTCTGAGCTTCGGCCGCCAGGGCTACTTCGCGATCTCCGCCGGGGCATTGCGCTACTTCTCGGATCTGGCAGTGCCCGCGATGCTCCTCGTCGCCTCCCTCGCTCACGACTTCCTGGGGTCAGGGCCCAGCCGTCGCGAGCCGGTCCGGTGGGCCGCATCGGTCACAGCCCTGGCGGTCTTTTGCGCCCTGAGCATCGCCACGACCGTCCGCATCCAGACCAACCCCGAGGCCGTGCAGATCCGCGGAGTAGCCCTGGCCGCTCTGGACTCGCTCCGGCAGGAGCGCGCGACGACCGTCCTCGACCTGTGGGTGCCCCCCCTCGTCCTCACCCCCATCTACGGCGACAGCGCACGCGCCTCCCGTCTCTTTGCGCAAGCGCCCTCTGCTCCGACCTTCGCTGACCAGGGCGCCGCCCTGCGAGTCTGGTCGGATGATGGACGCCTGCTGCCCGCCCGGGTTGTCGGCCCTGTGGCCCAACGAACGGGCGCATGTCCAGACACCCCCGGTGAATCGACGAGGCTGGTCCTGAGCGGCCCACTCGTCGCCTTCTCACACGTGGTGGCACTCACCGCGACCGCCGCCGCACCGACCACCGTCTCGGTGAGCGTCGGGGGCGGCCCTTCCAGCGCCTGGCTCGTGCCAGCGGGCGAGTCCACGCAGTACCAGCAAATGGTGTCGGGGGGCACACGCGACATCGTCGTCGATGTGCCTGCCGACACCGCCGGGGTCTGCGTGATCACCGTCCGCGTGGGCGCGGCAGCGCCCGTGCAGAATGAGGGGCGGCCTCAGCCGGGTGAGGCTCTGCCCGAAGGAGAGGTGACCGCCCCATGACCGCGACCATGAGCCCTCGCGACGCACAGCGGTCGGGCGCGGAGTCGCCACACGCCTTTCCGGCTCTGGATGCCGTGCGTGGAGCGGCCGCTGCGGCAGTGATGCTCACCCACGTCGCTTTCGCCACCGGGGCGACGTCCGAGGGAGCATTCGGGGCCCTGCTCGCGAGGCTCGACTACGGGGTCGCGCTCTTCTTCCTGCTGTCCGGCTTCCTGCTGTCGCGACCATGGTTCGCGTCGGCAGCCGGAGCCGGGCCGTCCGTCTCCGTGCGCGTCTACGCCCTTCGCCGCTTCGCCCGCATCATGCCGCTCTACTGGCTCGTGCTCATCGTGGTCCTCGTCGCAGTGCCCGCAAACCGGACGATGAGCGGGGCGGACGTCGTGCTCAACGCGCTGCTGCTGCAGATCTACCCGCCCGACGCCCTCCCGCATGCGCTGACCCAGGCGTGGAGCCTGGCAACGGAGGCTTCGTTCTACGCGATACTCCCGATCTTGGCTCCCCTTATCGCGCGCGCGGCAGCATCACGTTCACGCGGTTGGCGACCCGGGCGTGCGCTGCTGGTCCTCGGCCTCCTCGCAGTCGCCAGCTACGGCTTCATCGCCGCCGTCCGCTGGCCCGGCAGTCCACTGCCCACGCAGGCCGGATTCTGGCTGCCGTACTCGCTGAGCTGGTTCTTGCTCGGCATGGCCCTGGCCCTGCTGGTTGTGTGCCAGCGGTCCGGAGGCCTGGACCGGGCACTTGGGGCGCTGCAGCCACTCGGCGGGAGTGTGGGTACCTCCTGGGCCATCGCCGCTACCGCCTTCGTCCTGGCCAGCACGCCTCTGGCGGGCCCGCGGGCGTTCGAAGCAGAGACCGATCCTTTGTCGGCGGTGGCGAAGTCGATCCTCTACGGACTCAGCGCGTTCTTCATCCTGGTGCCTCTCGTTGTCCAGCCGCGCGGCAATGGTCCGCTCCGCGACGCACTGCAATCCCGTGTCGCTCGCTGGTGGGGCGACACCTCCTACGGCGTATTCCTCTGGCACCTGCTCGCGTTGGAGGGCGTGATGTGGGTCCTGCGCATCGAGCCGTTCACCGGAGGCTTCCTCGTGGTCGCCCCTCTCACGTACGTCGTCACCCTCCTCCTGGCGGAGGTGACGAATAGGACGCTGGAGAGGCCGGTGATGCGTCGCGCGCTCTCCTATCGCGGTCCGGCGAAGCCGCCAGCGCCAGCGCCAGCGTGACCGGCAGCGCAGCCGCCAGCGAGTCGCCCGCGTACTCCCACGGCCAGGTGCCGAGTGCCAGAATGGCACCTGTCACGAGAGCCAGAGCGACGACACAGATCGGGACTGCCGGACGCGCCTTCGCGGGCAGCCACTGCTTCGCACCCCAAGCCACGGCTGTCGCCATCGCCCCCCAGACGCCCGCCGCGGCGACGAGTGCCACCGCGACGATCGTCCACTGCACGCCCTGAGGCACGTGAGCCTCGCCGACGGGTGCACCGATCTCACCTCGCGATCGCCGTGATGCCACGACGGCGAGCCCGAGGAGGACGATGACGCAGATCGCCCCTGCGAGCAGGGAGGCTTGGTAGACCGGCCCGAGGGTCATGCGCATCTCCACCACGCCAATCGCACCCGCGGGCAGGACCCAGCCCTGCTGCCAACCGTCGGGGCGCGCCGACTCGAGCCGGCGCCCATCCATCGTCGCCACCCAGCCCGGATTCGCGTTTTCCCGGACCACGAGGAGCGTTGACGCCTCTCTGGCCGGCACGCGCACGGAACGGGTGACGGGCCCCCACGACAGGACTTCGACCGGCGCCTGTGGGCTGCTGTCAATAGCCTCAGTCGCCCCGAGCACAACCTGGCGCACGCTCCAGCGGTCGCCGCCTGTCGCGAGAATACGCGCCGCACCTCCGTCGGCTGCCTGCGCGCGGACCGGCCCGCAGGCGTCAAAGGTGACGGGCAGCCGCTGCACGAGATCGCGCACGGTGGTGCGCCCGGTCGTGTTCACGAGTGCGTCGCCGATGGCGACTGCCGGCCCCTCCCCACAGGGCAGGTCTACGGCAACGTCAGCGGCGGGATCCGGCTGCAGATCGGCGGCTCCGAGGATCCGCAGGTCGGCGACGCCCACGGGGAGGATGGCACCACCGACTGACGCTGGGTCAACCGAGAACACCTCCTGCACCTGAGGGAAGCGGATGACCATCGACGAGGCACGCACCGGCTCGTCGAAGAGCAACACGCCCGCTTCGTCAAAGCGACCTGAGCGCGTCTCGCCGCTCGTGAACCGGACCGCGGCCGTGAGGGGGCGCGAAGCCGGCAGTCCCAGCCGCTGGCGCAGACGAAGGCCGGTCACGGTGCGCTCGTCGCGCCAGTCGAGTGCGAGACGCGGGTCATCGTCGGAGGGGTCTGCGATCCACGCGGTCTCGAGATCGCGGTCGATAGCCGCGCGCGGGCCGCCCTCCGGATCGGGGACCACGCTGGTGGACGCCGTGGCCGTCATGAGGGCTCCGGTGGACTCGTCGGCCCGCCGGATGAGCGCGTCCAGCGGTCCTCCGGGCACTGGGACCGCGCTCGCCGTCGTCGGAAGGGGGTCGCTGGCCGGCACCGCGGCGATGCGGTCGATGGCGCCATCCTCCTCGCCGGTGCGACCGATGAGGTCCGTACAGATGACGGCCGACGGAGGGTGAAGGCACCAGGGGCGCCCGTCGACCGCCGCCGACAATGCTGTCACCGTGGGAGCACGGGACGGCTCGGGCGCCACCGCCGTCCGACGTTCCGCCGGGAGGCCGAGCACCTCGCGGATTCCCAGACTGTCACCGGGTGAGTCGGCGGAGCCGATGCGCAGGTAGGTGGTCGGGGTCCGGCTCGCCGGGACTTCAACAATGCCGTCGGACGGGATCTCGTACGCCGCCGACCCGTCCGCGGTCGAGACCTCGATAGCCTCGGCACGCGGCGCGGTCATCGACAGGTCAATCGCGATACGCAGTGCAGGCAGAGCGCGTGCGTTCGGCCATTCGACCTCCCACCACGGCGCCTCGTCGCCGCCCTCGGCCGACCACCACGCGGAGAAGAGGTCGCCGTCGAGACCGGCAGCTGGCGAAGCCGATCGGCGCGTGCCCCCGGGCGAGTCGACGTCGGCCGCCGAACTACTGGCGGTGATGCGCCCATCCCCGCTCCACCGTGCGGGGGCAATGGCGCGCTCGTCGGGGAAAACCGTGTAGTCCAAGGCGCGACGGCCCAATACCCCGTCCTCGTCCGCCGTGAGGCGCGCGCTGACGTTGTCGTCCACGCGGCCCGGCGTGGACTCGCGGCGAGCGATCCCGTCGGTCTGGATGATCGGGCCAACAGCACCGGCTGTGCGGTCACCGTCCAAGAGCGCGGGAGCCGCATCGAGCAGTCCGGCATCGCGCAGGTCGACGATGTTTTCCGGACCGCCAACCACGACGGGCACGCGGGCCAGAGGCGCGACGGACACCAGTCCTGGAAAGGGCTCGACCTCGTAGACCTCGATGGCACGATAGGGCTGCGAGAGTCCTCGGTCGACAACGGCACCGTCGTCCAGTTGGCCGCCGACCAGCGGGCCGAAATCGGCGACGAGTTGCAGGCCCAGGGTGCCACGCAGAGCCTCGTGCACGACCGTGGGCGACGGGGCACGCAGGCCCGACGTGTTGAGGTCATTGCGGATGACCAGGTAGCGCACGCCGCTGGCGGCCAACTGGTCCGCCAAGCCGGGGGCTGACCTCCCCGACGCGAAGCGGGCCTGGAGTGCGTCGAGCATCCGTATCGTGGCGGGCGGCGCGAGCGGAATGGCGTCGCGCACCACCCAGGGGACGCTGCCGAGCGCCTGGATGGGCTCGTCTCGCGGGGTCCCCCACAGGTAGGTACCGAACGACGTGCCGGGGACAAGGAGCGCGCGTCCGCCGTCGGCGGTGCCCTCATCCAGGAAGTCGACGGCTTCCTGCCAGTAGTCAGGCACGTCCACGAAAGAGCCCCGCGGTGCGAGTTGGCCGATGTAGGCCGGGAACGCGGTGCCTGCCACGCCGAGGATGGCCAGTGCGCTGACCGCGTAGGGCACCACTCGCCAGCCCTCCCGACCCCGGGCGAAGGCGATGGCCCGTGCGACGAAGTGCACGAGGCCCAGCGCGAGCGCCATCCTGAGCACCGGATCGAACTTGTGAGTGTTCCGAAACGCCACGAGCGGCCCGTCCAGCAGACCGCGCGTCCACTCGGCCAAGGGGCTACTCACCGATCCGATGTAGCCGAAGGTCACAAGGACCACGCCCGCCAGCGCCAGCACGATGACGAAGGTGCGCTGCGGCATGCTCCTTAGCGACAGTCCCGCGAGGCCGAACGCCGCCACCATCGCCGTGTAGGCGATAACGATCGGCACACTTACGAGCAGCCAGCCGGCACTCCAGGTGGGCCCGTCCAGGTCGACGAGGTACCCGAGCCAGTGCTCCGTGCCCCGGACCGCCTGCGGCAGGCTCGCGAAGCGCGTCGTGACTGCTGCGTCCTCGATGTAGTCCAGAAAGGGTGGACTGACCGCGCGCAGGATCACCAGCGGGCCGATCCACCAGGCGCAGGCAAGGACAGTCGCCAGAGCCCACCACGCGGCTAGGCGTCTGCGGCCCGGGCCACCCTCCCGCGTGAGCAGAAACAGGGCCGGGGGAATGCAGAGCACGAGCGTGGCCGCGGCATTGACTCCGCCCGCGAAGAGCAGCGCGACCCCCGCGAGCAGACCTCCTCGGGCAAGTCGACCGTCGCGCGCCGCGACCACCAGGGGCAGGAGGACCCACGGGGCGACCGCCATCGCCAGGGCCTCGCTGGAGATCGGCCCGATCGTGGCGATCATGCGGGGCGCCAGTGCGAAGGCCAGTGCCCCAATGAGGCGCGTGCCCGGCGTCCCCACGCCCAACGCGCGCGCAAGGAGAAACATCCCGAGGTACGCCGCGAAGAGCACGATGGCCCACCACAGCCTCTGCCAGAGCCACGCCGGCGCCCCGATGAGGTCTCCCATCAGGAAATACGGGCCCATGGGAAACAGGTAGCCGTACCCCTGGTTCTGCACCTGCCCGCCGAAGCCCAGGGGCTCCCACAGATTGAGCGCACGTGCCAGCAGTCCCGCCGGGTTGACTGCGAGATCGAGCTTGGTGTCCGCGGCGATGCGTCCCGGATCCTGGGCGATCGCGAGGGCCGCGATTGCCAGTGCCACAGCCAGGTGGCGCCACCGCTCGACCATCCGGGACGACTTCGACCCCGGCGGGGGCGCCGGCTTCAGCGCACTCATGTCACGCCGGTCCCTTCCGCAGGACCAGCAGGATGTTCCAGCACGCCGCCTCCCGCACTACAGGTACGCGACTAATCCAGGTCAGGGATCGGGGAAGGTAGCGAGGCGCCAGCCCAATGAGGTCGGCATCCCGGCGGCTGCGCGCCCAGGACACCCCCTCCGAGACGGTGGTGGCAAAGAGGCTTTCGCCGAAGACGTTCTTGGGCTCGTGGCCGTGAACACGGCGGTACCGGTGCCTTGCCCTCTCCCCGCCCAGCACGTGCCAAGGGGATGTCTCATGGCCTCCCCAGGGCCCCCACCAAAGCGTGTAGGAGATCACGACGGTGCCTCCCGCGCGCGTGACCCTCACCATCTCGTCGGCGGTTGCCCACGGGTCTCTCAGGTGCTCGAGCACGTTCGAGGAGTACGCCACGTCCACACTGCCGTCCCGGAAGGGAAGCGTCTCACCCCGGCCCAGCACGGTGCGCGGCCCTGGACTTCGTCCGTGGAGCCGCATCTCCCCCGCGTCGGCATCCAAGGCCACGTACGTCGCCCCCCGAGCCTCGAAGGCGTCTGCGAAGTAGCCGGGCCCACCACCGACATCGAGCAGCAGGCTCCCGTCCAGCCGGTGCCAACTGTTGACTTGCGCGGCCGAATCCCGGGCGAGATGGGTGTAGAAGCGATCGGGGTCGCTCTGCTCGCTCAGGAAGGCCCGGAACAGTCGTGCACTTCGACGCCAACTGGCCCGGAACGCCTCGGGCGCGTGGGCGCGCTCAGCGGATGGGGCGGGCACCTGCCGACGGTACCCCACGACGTCTGCCGCTCCGGCCTGCGACGGCTGCGGCCCGGCCGTTACGGTGAGGCCGTGCACATCGTCGTCCTCAACTGGCGCGACACCACCAACCCCGAGGGCGGCGGCTCAGAGGTCTACATCGAGGAGCTCGCCCGCCGCTGGGCCCGCGACGGCCACCGAGTCACGCTCGTGTGCGCCGCGCACGGCCGCGCACCCTCGCTAGAGGAGCGTCACGGGATCCG